>JAKBCD010000064.1 GCA_021808205.1 Pseudomonadota bacterium
TTTCACATTCTGCGATTCGGCACTATATGAACCTCGTCAGCTTGCTGACTATGGCGATAAACGATGCGTGGAATAAGCGTTGTGGACCCGGGGGCAGTACCCGGCGCCTCCACCAGATTCCATTCCAGGCGTCCTGATGACGAAACGGCGCAGCCGTGTAGTCTGAATCAGGCCGCCCAGAATAGTTTGGGGGCGAAATAGACTCGACACGCGTGGTAAAGGCCCATCTTTTGCCCGGCATTGTACCGCCGTTATCGGGCTAATTTTTAAATGCGAACGATAACAACGTAGCATTCGCTGTCGCTGCCTAATCAGTAGCTAAGCGCGGTTCGGGGGGCACCGGGCAACAGAAGCCCCCCACTCATGTTTACCGTAATCTTGACGTGGCGCGGCAATGAATTCGGCGAGGGCAATCTGCTCTCCCGGGCGCTGGTGGAAGGCGGCATTCCAAGCTTGGTGAAGCTGCTGAACCAGGATTTTGCCGGCTTGTTCGCGCGCGATACCCTGGAGCCCATTCTGGGCGGGGTGTTGATGAAAGACGCGCAGTATCAAATCGCCTTTCATTCCAGCCTGGCTGCCCGGCATGAGAACAGCGCTACCCTGCCCACCCCAGCGCCAGAGCAGGACGCCATTTATGCCGACGAAGCCTCAAAACACGCCTACCTCACCAGCAAAATGCGCCGCCAGCTTGCCGAGGGCGGACGTATCGGGGTTACCAGAGCCCCACCCCGGTAAACTGGCCTGAAAGTGCTGCCCTGCACGCCGCCCTTAACCGGTTCGGCCGCAACAAATTACTGGTGGTACAGCCAAACCCTCAGCGCAACGGCAAGGCCGAGCCGCTCGACCAGGGGCTTTTCCATGGCTATCTGGCTGAGGCGGCACCGCCGGATAAAGGCTGGCTTTTTGACCCCGTGAGCTGGGGCACCCTGTTGCGGGCCACATTGCGCCTGGCGCGCTAAACAAAAAAAGGCGGTGCGCAATGCACCGCCAAGTTTAGGGAGGAAACGTCCAAGAAAATAGGAGAGAAACTCATCCTATGCACAATTATATATCCCAGCCTGTTGAGCGGCGAAACTTGCAATTGCGCAGCGCAGCAATGCCAAAAAGCTGGCAGGATGAAGTTTGCTTCACGCGGCTATCGGCGGCCAAGCCAGCCACCACCCCAACCTGCACGATGCTTCAGGGCCTGTTAGAGTGCAATCGCTTTAGATTGAACCACCGATGGTTCAGTCTAAAGCGTGGATCGCCATCTAACGCATTGATTAGAGGCTGATAATCTTGGCTCGAACACAGGGCGGTGCGCTTAATCCTGCGGCACCAGCACAATCACCGCCGCCTGCGCCGCTATGCCCTCGCCGCGCCCGGTGAAGCCCAGTTGCTCGGTTGTAGTGGCTTTTACGGAAACCAGATCGATGGAAACGCCCATCAGCGCCGCCAGCCGCTCGCGCATCGCCAAAGCGTGCGGGCCGATTTTCGGGCGCTCGCAGATGATCGTCACATCCGCATTGGCAAGCCGCCCGCCCCGTGCCGCGATGCGCGCCGCCGCGTGGCGCAAAAACCGGGCGCTATCAGCGTCTTTCCAGGTATCCTCGCTAGGCGGAAAATGCCGCCCAATATCGCCCTCGGCCAACGCGCCATAAATGGCGTCGCATAGCGCATGGATGCCGACATCGGCATCCGAATGCCCCGCCAAGCCTTTTTCATGCGGGATTTTCACCCCGCAAATAATCATGTCGCGATTTTCGGCCATGGCGTGAACGTCAAAACCGGTGCCGATGCGCGGGATCATGCGTCTTCTCCTCAAATTACCGCGCCGGAATGCACGTATGGCGGCATTATCGTCAATAACCATCATTGCGCGGCGGGGCATTGGCAACTAATTTGCCCAAATCATGAGCAACAGTACTTTCCCCATGATCCAACCGCTGACAATCGGCCAAGGCCCCCGGCGGGTACGTCTGGAGTATCCAGTTATTCTCGCGCCGCTTTCGGGCGTGACCGACCTGCCCTTCCGCGCCTTGGTGAAGGCGCAAGGCGCCGGGCTGGTTGTGTCAGAAATGATCGCCTCCTGGGCAATGGTGCGGGAGAACCGCAACACGCTGCGCATGGCCGAGGTGGTTTCCGCGGGCGGCCCAAATTCCGTGCAGCTTGCCGGCTGCGACCCGGAGGCGATGGCCGAAGCCGCGAAAATCGCCGTGGGGCTGGGGGCGGACCTCATCGACATCAATTTTGGCTGCCCGGTTAAAAAAGTGGCCATTGGGCAGTTGGCGGGCTCCTCGCTGATGCGCGACGAGGTGCTGGCCGGACGGATTCTGGAAGCCGCCGTGCGCGCGGTGGACGTGCCGGTGACCTTAAAAATGCGCATGGGCTGGGACCATAACAGCCTGAACGCCCCCAATCTGGCGCGCATTGCCGAGCAGGCGGGCATCGCCATGCTCACCGTACATGGCCGCACCCGTCAGCAATTCTACGAAGGTGTCGCGAACTGGGATTTCATCGCCGAGGTGAAAGCCGCCACCGCCCTGCCGGTGATCGCCAATGGCGACATCACCAGCGAGCACAAAGCCGAGGAAGCCCTGCGCCGCTCCCGCGCTGATGGCGTGATGATCGGGCGCGGGGCGTATGGCCGCCCCTGGTTTTTGCAGCAGGTGATCGATTATCTCACCACCGGCAGCCTTACGGCCCCACCCTCCCTGGCTGAACAGAAAGAGATATTGCTGTGCCATTACCGCGCCATCCGCGCGCATTTCGGCGAGCAGGCGGGCACAAGGCTGGGGCGCAAGCATGTGGCCTGGTACAGCCAGGGGCTGCACAGCTCCGCTGGCTTTCGCGCCCAGATGAACCGGCTGGATTCCGGCGAGGCCGTGGAGGCGCTGATCCATCAATTCTACGATCCGCTGATCGAACAAGGCTTCATCCGGCAGGATGAAGTGGCGCTCGCGGCATGAGGCGCATGAAAGCACAAGGCTGGACCAAGCGGAGCAAAGCGGCATGAGCGGGTTTAAAAAAGCATTCAAAATCGTCCGCCGCGCGCCGCATGAAAAGCGGGTCCGGCTGGACCCCGCGCAAATTCTGGAAAACCTGCCCATCGCCGTGGTGGTGCTGGACGAGCAGGATGTGATCTCTGATGTAAATTACGCGGCGGAGGAGTTTTTCGGCGCCTCCAAAAATATTCTCCAGCACTCCAACCTGGGTGAATTGCTGCCGGTGGACCATCCAGTGTTTCTGATGATGGAGCGCGCCCGCAGCGCCGGGGTGAGTATAGCCGAGCATGATTTGGTGCTGGAAGGCCCGCGCATGGCCCGGCGCGGCTGCACCGTGCTGGCCAGCCCGATGGACCAGCCCGGCTATGTGATGCTCACCTTCCAGGACGAATCCGCCGCCAAGGCGCTGGATCAGCAGATGTCCGCCCGCAATGCGGCGCGCTCCATCACCGGCATGGCGGCCATTCTGGCGCATGAGGTGAAAAACCCGCTTTCTGGCATTCGCGGTGCGGCACAGCTTCTGGAACTCAACGCCGCCCCGCAAGACAAGGAACTCGCGGTGCTCATCCGCGACGAGGCAGACCGCATCCGCGCCATGGTGGAGCGCATGGAAACCTTCGGCGAGAAGAAGCTGGAACGTCAGGCGGTGAACATCCACCGGGTGCTGGAGCATGTACGCAAGCTGGCGGGCTCGGGCTTTGCCTCAAGCATCAAATTCGTCGAGACCTACG
This sequence comes from Pseudomonadota bacterium, assembly GCA_021808205.1. The sequence goes on from JAKBCD010000064.1 coordinate 3,716, forward strand.
ACCCTTCCTTGCCGCATGTGCTGGGCGACCGCGACCAACTGATCCAGGTGCTGTTGAATCTGGTTAAGAACGCTGCCGAAGCGATTGCCGGCGGGGAGAGGCAGGATGGTGAAATTCACCTCACCACCGGCTTTCAGCATGGCGTGCGGCTTTCCGCTTCCACCGGGCGCTCGCGCCCCAATCTGCCGCTTTTTGTTTCCGTGCGCGATAACGGCCCCGGCATCCCGGAGGATATCAGGCGGCATTTGTTCGAGCCGTTTGTCTCCACCAAGGCGGCGGGCTCGGGACTGGGCCTGGCACTGGTGGCAAAGATCATCGCCGATCATGGCGGGTTGATCGATGTCGATAGCCACCCCGGCCGCACGGAATTTCGTATCCATCTGCCCGTCTATGAAGACCCCGAAGAAGGCGTGAATTAAGTTATGACGCTTCCCACCATACTCGTCGCCGATGATGACCGTTCGATCCGCACTGTGCTGACCCAGGCTTTGGGGCGCGCGGGGTATCAGGTCCGCGCCACCGCCTCCGCCGCCACTCTTTGGCGCTGGGTGGAAGATGGCGAAGGCGATGTTGCCATCACGGATGTTATCATGCCGGATGAAAACGGGCTGGACCTCATTCCCCGCATCCGCCGCATCCGTCCGGAATTGCCGGTTATCGTGATGAGCGCGCAAAGCACGCTGACCACCGCCGTGCAGGCCACCCAGCGCGGGGCGTTTGAATATCTGCCCAAACCGTTCGATTTAGGTGATTTGCTGGCCGTGGTGGATCGGGCGTTAAAACAGCCGATGGCCCTGGCCGCCCTGCCTGGAGCGCGTAAGTCTTCAGCCGATGATGCAATGCCGCTGATCGGCCGCTCCCCTGCGATGCAGGAGATCTACCGGGTCATCGCGCGTCTTACCACCACCGACCTCACCGTCATGATCAACGGTGAATCCGGTGCCGGCAAGGAGCTGGTGGCGCGCGCCCTGCACGATTACGGGCGCCGCCGGCAAGGACCGTTCGTGGCCATCAACATGGCGGCGATCCCGCGCGAGCTGATCGAGAGCGAGCTGTTCGGGCATGAGCGCGGCGCCTTCACCGGCGCCACCAACCGCCATATCGGGCGGTTTGAGCAGGCGGCGGGTGGCACGCTGTTTCTGGATGAAATCGGCGACATGCCGCCAGAAGCCCAGACCCGTCTGCTGCGCGTGTTGCAGGAAGGGGAGTTTATTACCGTCGGTGGCCGCCAGCCGATCCGTGCCAATGCCCGCATCGTGGCGGCCACCCACCGGGATCTGCGGTCGCTCATCCGCTCCGGCCAGTTCCGCGAGGATCTGTTCTACCGGCTCAACGTGGTGCCGATCCGGCTGCCACCTTTGCGCGAGCGCCCGGATGACATCCCCGTGCTGGCGCAGCATTTCCTGGGCAAGGCGCAAGCCGAGGGACTACCCGCCAAGACCATCGACACGGCGGCGATGGCGCTGCTCTCCGCCTATCGCTGGCCGGGCAATGTGCGCGAGCTGGAAAACGTGATCCGCCGACTGGCCGCGCTGGTGCCGCAGCCGGTTATCACCGAGGAGATCATCGCCCAAGAGCTGACGGATTATGCCCCGATGGACGAACCCGCAGCCCCGATTTCCGGCGAGGAGGGCGACAACATGACCATGGTTGTCGAGCGCCATATCGCCCGGCTGTTAGCCTCCTTACGCGAATCCGGCGAGGAGGGCGTGCTGTATGAACGCGCCTTGGCTGATCTGGAGCGTCCGCTGATCCGCATGACCCTGGCTGAAACCAGGGGCAACCAGATCCGCGCCGCCGCCTTGCTCGGCCTCAACCGCAACACCTTGCGCAAGAAAATCCGCCAGCATGGCATAGGGGTGCAGCGTCGTGTCGGTTAAAACCTTGCGGCGCTGGGTGGGATGAGCGACCACCCGCCGGAAACCGAAAGACCATCGCCCTCCAGGCTCGCCTGGGCGGCGGATCTGATGCTGGGGCGGGTGGCAACCCTGCTGGTCGCCTCGGTCGCGCTGGCACTCGGCATCATCACCTTCGCCCTGCTGGCGGGGCGGGTGCGCATGCCCATGCATTCTGGCGGGGCCGTGGCTCTCATCGTCGCGGATTTCGCGGCCTTGCTGCTGTTGATTTTGGTGCTGGCCGGGCGCGTGACCAGGGTGATGCTGGAGCACCGACGTGGTGCTGCGGGTGCGGGGCTGCATGTGCGCCTGGTGCTGCTGTTCGGCGGCGTGGCGGCGGTACCCGCCGTGCTGGTAGCCATTTTCGCCATTGTCTTCTTCAATTTCGGCATCCAGGCCTGGTTCAATAATCGGGTACAGACGGCCCTGGCCGAAAGCGACCAAGTGGCGCAAGGCTACCTCACGGAGCATGAGAACGACATCAGGCTCGATGCCCTGGCGATGGCAAACGATCTATCCCAGGCCGGGTCGGTCTTCTTTGGCGACCCCAACGAGTTCGCCTCCTATCTTGTTGGCCAGACCTCCACGCGCGGTCTCACCCAGGCGGTTATTTTTGACCCGCTGACCGGGCAGGTGATCGCCTCCGCCGGGCTGTTCGCGGGGATGGCGGCCAGCATCCCGGACCATAACGCCATCGCCCAGGCCAATAGCGGCGAGGTGCCTGTGATCAGCCCGCATGGCAGCACGGTTGAACAGGCGGTCATCAAGCTCGACATCACGCCGCCCTTGATGTTGATGGTGGAGAAGCCGATCGACCCGGCGATTCTGGACCATGTCAACAAAACGACCCAGGCGGTAGCCGAATATCAGCGCCTCGCCAAAAACCGCTCGCAGCTGGAGGTTTCCTTCGCGCTGATCATCGCGGTGCTCACGCTGCTCGTGCTCTCGGCTCTCGTCGGTTTTGGCCTCGTCATCGCCAACCAGATCGCCAAGCCGCTTGGGCATCTTATCCGCGCCGCGGAATCCGTACGACAAGGCGACCTCGACGTACAGGTGCCTGAGCACGCCACGGGGGACGAGATGGAAGGGCTTTCGCGCGCATTCAACCGCATGACCGCCCAGCTTGCCGCACAGCGGGGCGAGCTGCTGGACGTGAACAACCAGCTCGACGAGCGGCGGCGCTTTACCGAGACGGTGCTGGCCGGCGTTTCCGCCGGTGTTATCGGGCTGGACGCGCAAGGGCGAATCGAATTGCCTAACCGCGCCGCCTCGGAGCTGCTGCAGCTCGACCTTTTGCCCCGGACCGGACAAAATCTAGCCGGGGTTGTGCCAGAATTCGCACCTCTCATGGCATCCGTGATGGCCAACCCGGAACGCCCCGCCACGGCGCAAATCGAACACGGCATGGGCGTCGCCAAGCGCGTGCTGCTGGTACGAATTGGTGCCGAGATGAAGGAAGGTATCGCGGATGGTTTCATCGTGACCTTCGATAACGTGACCGAGCTGATGTCCGCGCAGCGCAAGGCCGCCTGGGCAGATATCGCGCGCCGGATTGCGCATGAGATCAAAAACCCGCTCACCCCTATCCAGCTCTCCGCCGAGCGGCTGAAACGCCGCTTTGCCAAGGAGATCACCTCTGACCCTGAAAGCTTTACCCAATGCGCTGAGACCATCGTGCGGCATGTGGGCGATATCGGCCGGATGGTGGATGAATTTTCCTCCTTCGCACGCATGCCGCAGCCGGTGATGCGCCCGGAATCACTGGAGCGGCTTGCCCGCGAGGCGATGGTGCTGCAGCGTGTGGCGAAACGGGACATTGAGTGGAGCGTAGAGATCGACGCCCCTTTACGCGCCCAATGCGACCGCCGGCTGATCGGCCAGGCGCTGACGAATCTCTTGCAGAATGCCGCAGATGCGGTCGAAATGCGCGAAGGGGCGCGCCATGTTGCCTTGCGCCTTTACAGGCAAGGTGAGATGGCGGTGCTTAGCGTGACCGATGACGGGGTTGGCCTGCCGGAGACCGGACGGG
>JAKBCD010000065.1 GCA_021808205.1 Pseudomonadota bacterium
ATGAGCGAGAGCGTAACCGTTACCGTCACCCGGCAGGAAGATTTCCGGTTCCTCGTGGAATTCGGGCCGCAATACGCCACGATGATCGCGGATGAACCCATGCCCATCGGGGTGGATTCAGGCCCTTCGCCGCAGCATCTGCTGGCGGCCGCCATCGCCAACTGCCTCTGCGCCAGCCTCACCTTCGCCTGCCGGAAATATCACGAGGACCCGGGCGAGTTCTCCGCCACCGTCACCGCCGAGATCGGCCGCAACGAGAATAAGCGGCTGCGGGTCCAGGAGCTTGATGTGCGCATCACGCTCAACGGCTCGCCAGAGGCCGTGCCGCATCTGGCCCGCGCGCTGGCCACGTTCGAGGATTTCTGCACCGTAACGGAAAGCGTGCGCCACGGCATAGACGTGAAGGTGAGCGTGTTCGGGCCGGATGGCGCAAAACTGCACTGAGCTTTGAATTCCGCCCCGGGCAGGCTAAAGAAGCCCGGCCCGCAAGGGCGGCGCCTACACATGTCTCCGTAGCTCAGCAGGATAGAGCACCAGATTCCTAATCTGGGGGCCGTGGGTTCGAATCCCGCCGGGGACATACCTTTTTCAAAACATCACGGTATCATGCGGATTTTCGCCCAGCGCCTGTTCGATGGTGAAGATTTCACCGGCCCCGCCACCGTCGAGGTCGCGGGCGGGCGGATCGTATCGGTGCAGCCGGGTGAGGCGGCGGCGGATGTGCATCTCACCCATGGCGTGCTGGGGCCAGGGCTGATCGACCTGCACAACAACGGCGCCTTTGGGGTGGATTGCGCCAGCGCCACACCGGAAGGCTGGAACTGCTTCGTGGAAGGGCTGGCGGAACGCGGTGTCACCGCCGTGCTGCCCACCATCATCACCGCACCGCTGGCCGAAATTGGGCAAGCTGCTACGCGGCTGAGGGCGGCCATGCAACGCCATCCGGGGCTTCTGGGGCTGCATCTGGAAGGGCCGTTTCTCAACCCCGCCAAACGCGGCGCCCACCGGGAGGATTGGCTGCGCCTGCCGGATAGTACGGCGCTGGACGAATTGCTGGACGGTCCGGCGGCTGCAGTGCTGCGGCTCGTCACCCTGGCGCCGGAATTGCCGCACGCGCTGGCGGCCGTTGCAAGATTCGCAAAGACGGGCATTGCCGTCTCGCTCGGCCACACAACAGCGGATGCAGAGCAAATGCAGGCCGGGGCGGATGCGGGGGCGCGGCTCGTCACGCATCTGTTCAACGCGCAATCCCCGCTCAGCCACCGCACCCCCGGCGCGCCGGGCGTGGCGCTGACCGACCCGCGCCTTGCCCCCTGCATCATCGTGGACGGGGTGCATGTGGACCCGGCGGTGGTGCAGATCGCCTTCGCCGCCTGCCCGCGCGCCATCGCGGTCACGGATTCCATCGCCCTGGCCGGGCTGGAAATTGGGGCCACGCTGGATTTTGGGGGTGAATCTGCCACATTGGGCAAGGATGGGGTGGGACGCCGGGCGGATGGCACCATCGCGGGCGCCGCCATCACGCTGGATGAAGGCGTGCGGCGGATGATCAGCTTCGGCATTGCGCCTGAGATAGCGCTGGCCGCCGCAACCTCCCGCCCCGCCACGGCTTTGGGGCTGAACACAGGGCGCATTGCCCCCGGCGCGGTGGCGGATCTGGTCTGGTGGTCCGATGATTTCCACGCCCTGCAGGTGTGGCGCGGTAGCATCGCGGCCCCGGCCCTGAAGCCACGCGGCACGGAAGTCGCGCGTACCGACCTTATGGATTTGGAGGAGCGCGGCACGGAAAACATCGTGCGGCTGTTCCTGGGCCAGGAAGCCGCTGCCTTGCGCGCCCTGGCCGCCGCATCCCCCGCCCTCGCCCGGCTAATCGATAGCGTGGCGGCACGGCTCTCCGCTGGCGGGCGGCTGTTTTATGCCGGGGCAGGCACATCCGGGCGACTTGGCTTGCTGGATGCGGTGGAGTGCCGCCCCACCTTCGGGGTGGAACCCGGCCTCATCATTCCGCTGCTGGCGGGCGGGCCAGGCGCGTTCATCCAGGCGGCGGAAGGCGCCGAGGATAACGAAGCCGCCGCGCGCGCCACGCTGGATGAGCACGGCTTCAACGCCAAGGACGCGCTGGTCGGCATCGCCGCCTCCGGCGCCACGCCCTTCACCCTGGCCGCGCTGCGCCACGCCACCAGCCTGGGCGGGCTGACCGGCGCCATCGTGAACAATGCGGGCACCGCCATGGCCAGAGCCGCGCAAATAGCGGTGGAGATCCTCTCCGGCCCGGAGATTATCGCCGGGTCCACGCGGCTTTCCGCCGGGTCCACCGAAAAAATCGCGCTGAATATCCTGTCCTCGGCGATAATGGTCCGGCTCGGCAAAACCTACGGGCCGTTCATGGTGGATATGCGCGCCAGCAACACCAAGCTGCGAAACCGCGCGCTGCGCATGGTGATGGCGCTGACGGATGCGGATGAACAGCGCGCAAGCCTTGAACTGGAAGCCTGTGGAATGCATGTTAAACTGGCCGTGCTGGCCATAAGGCTTGGCCTGGCGCCGGAAGCGGCCCGGGAAAAGCTGGCGGCGGCGGGCGGCTCGCTGCGGCGGGCTTTGCTGTAACGGTCTGGCAGGGCGACGGATGAGGCCGGAGACATGATCGGTTTGGCGCGAAAAGCGGATGATTTTATCATCGACCAGTTGCTGCAACCGGGGGTGGACCGGGCAGAATGGTGGCTGGGGGTGAAGCTGTTTACCCTCGCGCGGGTTTGCACTGTGCTGGGCGCCCTGGCCGGGCTGGCCTGGATAAAATTGTTCGACCGCGCCTATTCATCGGATTTCTTCGAGGACATGCTGTGCCTCGCCATCATGGCGGGTGCTGCCTATGTGCAGATCAACACCCAGCAGGCACGCGGCGCACGGCGCGCGAACACGGCCCCCGCCGTGCGGCTTACGGGCTTGCTATGGCGCACCCTCTGGCTGCTGGACCTTGTGCTTTTCGTAACGCAATGGCCGCTCCAGGGGCATACACAGCTCATCTGGAATTTTATCTGGACGCTGCTGCTCGTGCTGCCCTACTGGCTGATCTGCTGCCACGAGGCGCCGCCGCGCGAATACCGCAGCACCTTGCGCTATGCCACGGTGCCGGCGCGTTAAGCCAGCCCGGTCGCGTTAACTTTTCCGGGACACCGTGAACTGCGCCAGGGCCTGCAGCAAAGCCGCCCGCTCGCCGAATATATCCAGATGTCCGGCCGCCTGCTCGGCCAGCTTCTGCGCCTGCGCCCTGGCGCGCTCCAGCCCTAAAATCCGCACCATCGTGGCCTTGCCCGCCGCGGCATCCTTGCCAGCGCTTTTACCCATCTCTTCGGCCGTTGCGGTTTCATCCAGCACGTCGTCGTAAATCTGGAAGGCGGCACCAAGATCCCGCCCGTAAGCCATGATGGCCTGGCGCTGCGGGGCTGGTGCCCGCCCCAAAATGGCCCCCGCCTCGGCGGCATATTGTATCAGCCGCCCGGTTTTGAGCGCCTGCAGCCGGGTGATCTCCGGGCCGGTGAGGTCCTTGCCCTCTGATTCCATGTCGATCATCTGCCCGCCGACCATGCCGCGCATGCCCGACGCGCAGGCCAGCGCCAGCACCAGCTCAATACGTGCCTCAGGGTCGGCATGGGTGTCTTCCTCGGCCAGCACCTCGAAGGCGCGGGTTTGCAGCGCGTCCCCCGCCAGAATGGCGGTGGCTTCGTCGAATTTTTTGTGGCAGCTCGGCTGGCCGCGGCGCAGATCGTCATCGTCCATCGCCGGCAAATCGTCATGCACCAGCGAATAGGCGTGCAGCATTTCTACCGAGGCCGCCACGCGCGCGGCACAGGTGCGGTTGACGGAGAACAGCTTCGCTACCTCCATCACCAGAAACGCGCGCATCCGCTTGCCGCCATTCAGCACGGCATAGCGCATCGCCTCCACCAGCCTGGCCTCGGCACCGGCGGGCACCGGCAGCAGCGCCTCCAACTGCGCTTCCACCAGGCGGGAGGTTTCAGCCAGCGCCTGGGCCAGCGTGTCTGGTTTGCGCACCACATCAAGCGCCATTTTATTCCCCGTCCTTCAAGGCCAGCGAGCCATCCGCCCGCGCCACAATCGCCTGCACCCGCGCCTCGGCATGGGCCAGCTTTTCCTCACAGTGTTTTTTCAGGGCCGCCCCGCGCTCATACGCCGTAATCGCCTCCTCCAGCTTTTGCTGGCCAGATTCGAGCCCGCGCACAATCGCCTCAAGTGCTGCCAATGCCTCTTCGAAAGACATCGCGGCAATGTCGGAATTATTCGTCATGCAGCCTCCCTATCCGCGCCTTGCCGGAATCGCAACCACGGCCGTTCAGAGCCGCATAAGCCCCCGCACATGCGCCGCACAGCTTTGGGCAAGCGCCTCAAGGTTATACCCGCCTTCGAGAACGGAAACGACCCGACCCGGGCAGCATTCATCCGCCACGGCCAGCAGCTCCTGCGTGATCCAGGTATAATCCGGCACCTGCAATTGCAGCTGCGCCAGCGGGTCGGCCGCATGGGCATCAAACCCGGCGGAGATGATAAGCAGCTCCGGCGCGAAGGCCCGCAGATCCGGCAAAATGCCTTCCCGCCACGCGTCTCTGAACTCCTTGCTGCCAGCACCCGGCGGCAGCGGCATGTTGAAGATATTGCCCACCCCGGTTTCAGATTTTGAGCCGGTGCCCGGAAAGCACGGAGACTGATGCGAGGACGCGTACAGCACCGTCGGGTCCTGGTAGAAAATCTCCTGCGTGCCATTGCCATGGTGCACATCAAAATCTACCACCGCCACGCGCTTTAACCCCCATTTCGCCTGGGCGTGGCGGGCGGCCACGGCAACATTGTTGAAAAAACAAAACCCCATCGCGCGGTCTGTTTCCGCATGGTGGCCGGGCGGGCGCATGGCCACAAAGGCGGCCTTGGCCTTGGCCTGCATCACCACATCCACCGCCGCCACGGCCCCGCCGGCGCCGCGCAGCACGGTTTCCAGCGTGCCGGGGCTGAAAATGGTGTCACCGTCTATGGCGATCATCCGGTCCTGCGGCAGGGCAAAAATCGCGTCCACAAACGCCGGATCATGCACGGCTATCAGCTGCTCGCGCGTGGCCATCGGCGCTTCCTCGCGCAGCAGAGGAGCAAATTCGGGCGCCTCCAGGGCGCGCAGCACATAACGCAGCCGGTCCGGGCATTCAGGGTGGTGCGGGCCTGTATCATGCTCCAGGGCCACCAGATGGGTAAAAACTGCGACGCTCATTTATCTACTCGCTGGCATTTGATGGAAAAACTGAACACGCCCTTGCTCTCGCTGGCGGCGATAAGGGCGTGGCCGGTGGTGTGGCAGAATTCTCTGATGTCGGCCAGCGCCGCCGGGTCTGTTGCCAGAATCCGCAGCTTTTCTCCTGGCGCCAGCCCCCGCAACGCCCGCGCCGCCCGCAGCACGGGGATGGGCGATTTTTGGTATTGCGCATCAATCAGGCATTCGCTCATGCCAGAAACATGCGCCTTCATATGGGCTTGAGCAAGCCAGCATTTCGGCTCAGAACCGGGCCATGGCACATCGCATCGGCATCGATTTAGGCGGAACCAAAACCGAGATTATGGTGTTGGGCGAGGCCGGCACGCCCCTGCTGCGCCGCCGCCGCCCCACCCCCACGGGGTATGAATCCGCCTTGCGCACCATCGTGGAGATGGTGGCCGAGGCTGAGCAGGAAACCGGCCCCGCCAGCGTGGGCGTGGGCATTCCCGGCTGCATCTCGCCTGCCACCGGGCTGGTGAAGAACGCCAATTCCAACGCGCTGAACGGCCATGCGTTCGACCGCGACCTCGCAACCCTGCTGGGCCGCCCGGTGCGCGTGGCCAACGACGCGAACTGCTTTGCCCTCTCCGAAGCCACGGACGGCGCGGGGGCGGGCTGCGCCGTGGTGTTCGGCGTGATTCTGGGCACCGGCACCGGCGCGGGTATTGTGGTGAATGGCGCCATTCTGGAAGGCCGCCACCGCCTGGCGGGCGAATTTGGCCATACCCCCTTGCCATGGCCACGGCCAGATGAGCTGCCGCTACCGGGCTGCTGGTGCGGGCAGGCGGGTTGTCTGGAACTCTACCTTGCTGGCCCCGCTCTGGCGCGCGACTGCGACGGGCCAGACCATACGGACGCCAGCGCCCTGCCCGCCCGCGCCGCGACGGGTGACGAAACAGCCCGCGCCGCGCTGAACCGCCATGCAAACCGGCTGGCCCGCGCGCTCGCCACCGTCACCAATCTGCTGGACCCGGACTGCATCGTGCTCGGCGGCGGGCTCTCCAACATGGCGCATCTCTATGCCGAGCTGCCCGGCCTGATGCGGCCGTATGTGTTCTCAGACCATGTGGCGCCGAATATCGTGAAGGCAAAGCACGGGGATTCGTCTGGCGTACGCGGCGCGGCCTGGCTATGGCCCGCGCATAACGGTTAATCCGCCGCCGCCAGCCGTTCCTGCGCTACGTCCTCGGCCTTGCGCATCAACCGCAGGAAGTTCCCGCCCCAGATCTTGGCGATCTCCTCCCGCCCATAGCCGCGCCGGGCCAGAGCGGCGGTCAGGTTCGGGGTTTGCGCCGCGTTCATGTAACCGCGCACGCCGCCGCCGCCGTCAAAATCCGTGCCGATGCCCACATGGTCTATCCCCATGCGCTTCACAGCGTAATCCACATGGTCGACGATATCCTCCACCGTCAGATCCATCGCCCGGGCCTGCGGCCGCAGAAAATTGGAAACGATGGTGATCTGCGCCAGCCCGCCGGTGCCGGCCAGCATCTCCAGCTGCTCATCGTCCAGATTTCGCTTATGGTCGCACAACGCCTTCATGCAGCTATGCGTCGCCACCACCGGCGTGCGGGAGCGCCGAACCGCCTGCATCATGGTTTTTTTGGAAGCATGGGAGACGTCCACCAGCACGCCCAGCTCGTTCATCCGCGCCACTACATCCTGCCCAAAGTCAGACAGCCCGCCATATTCCTCCACCTCGTCCCCCAGCATGGGCAGCGCGATGGCGGCATCGGCAATTTCATTATGGCCGTTATGGGTCAGTGTCATGTAGCGGATGCCCGTTGCCGCGAACACATCCAGCAGCGCCATATTTTTGCCGATGGCATAGCCATTCTCGATCGCCGGAATAATCCCGGACCTGCCGGCCGCGAAAGCGGCCTCTACCCCCGCCGCGCTCAGCGCCAGCATCCCGCCCGCATCGCTCTGGGCCATGGCGGCAATGGAGGCAAGCATGGCCCGGGCGCGGGCTGTTGCCGCCTCATGCCCCGCCTCATCCCTGCGGCCTTGCGGAATATAGGCCGCGAAACATACGGCACTCACCCGCCCGCGCTTCAGCTTGGGCAGGTCCACACAGCGCGGCCCATCCTCAAACGGGCTGGGGCCTTCGGGCCAGGGAATATCAACATGTGTATCAATGACCAGCAGGCCATCATGCGGATCGTCGCTCATTGCCCCCATGGTTGAGCGCCCTGCGGCCCGCGTCAAGCGCCTTGCGCATAACGGAGGGTAAAGGTGCCGCCGCCGCCGGGGCGCGTAATGCCCCTTCGGGCAAGGCGCCCACCCGCGCCGCATATAC
>JAKBCD010000066.1:0-1625 GCA_021808205.1 Pseudomonadota bacterium
CCTGGTATTGGCCTGTGCCGCCAGCGCCGCCGCATCCCCTGCCGTGGCCAGCACATCAGCGCCCACATAACGCTCGAACGCTTCCGCAACGGTTAAATATTCCGGCTCATCCAGCCACGTGGTGATGCCGCGGCAGCTCACCGCCGGCGGCAGCACGGCTTGCAGCAGCGCGAAACTCTCCCGCATCAACGCGCCCATATCCGCGTGCAGATCATACCACTCCAACATGGTGAATTCCGGCGCATGCGTGTCAGACCATGGCTCCTCCCGCCACACCCGCGCCAGCTGGAAGATCGGCCCAGAACCACCCGCCAGCAGCTTCTTCATCGCAAATTCCGGCGAGGTATTCAGCCACTCATCCCCCGCCTGGCGGGCACGCAGATGCACCTCCTCACCCGGTGCCGGCACGGCATAGGGCGTTTCCACCTCCGTATAGCCACGCGCGGTGAAGAAGGCGCGCACGGCGGCGGCCAGCAAATTACGCCGGCGCAGAAGCGCCATGCGGTCAGGCAATGTCTGCCAGGGTTGAGAGCTCATGGCACCGGGTTTACACGCTCCCGATGCCAGACGGAATTTCCGCCCCCAAACAACGCACGCTGCGTACCCCGCAAGAGCTGGTTCAAGCCGGGCTACTGCCGCCTGAACAGCTCACCGGTGCCGAGGCTGTTGCCGCCCGCTACGCCATTGCGGTTCCCCCGGCCCTCGCCGCGAGAATTGAAAACCCCAGCGACCCCCTTGGCCTGCAATTCCTGCCAGACCTCGCGGAACTCATTACCGCCCCGCATGAGAATGCCGACCCGATCGCGGATGAAGCCCTCTCCCCTCTCCCCGGCATCGTCCACCGCTACCCGGACCGCGCCCTGCTCAAGCCGCTTCTCGCCTGCCCGGTTTATTGCCGTTTCTGCTTTAGGCGCGAACAGGTGGGGCCAGATGGCGGGCTGCTCACCCCGGATCAGCTTGAGGCCGCCTACGATTATATCTCCGCCCGTCCCGCCATCCGCGAGGTCATCCTCACCGGCGGCGACCCGCTGATCCTCTCACCCCGCCGCCTGGGGGAAATGCTGCGCCGCTTAGGTGCCATTCCCCATGTCGAGCTGCTGCGCATCCATAGCCGCGTACCCGTCGCGGACCCCAGCCTCATAAACCCTGCGCTGCTGGCTGCGCTGGAGACAGAAAAACCCCTCTATCTCGCCATTCACGCCAATCATGCGCGGGAATTCTCAGAGGCCACGAACATTGCTCTAAACAGCCTCTCCCGGCTCGGCATCCCGCTGCTTGGCCAAACCGTGCTGCTGGCGGGTGTGAACGACTCTGAAGGCGCGCTGGCCGACCTTTTCCGCGCCATGCTCCGCGCCCGGGTAAAACCCTACTACCTGCACCAGCTCGACGCCGCCCCCGGCACAGCCCGTTTTTATGTGGCACCTGAGCGCGGGCGCGCAATCCTTGCTAATTTGCGCGGCAAGATCAGCGGTACCGCCTTCCCCACCTATATTCTCGACCGTCCTGGGGGGCTTGGAAAAATTCCACTTTGAGCCCTTTAAATCGGATTTTTCCGATTTAAATATCGGCCAATGACGAACGCCAACCCGCCCCCCAGCGCTCTCGACGAGATTTTGAAGAGATCG
>JAKBCD010000066.1:1635-7616 GCA_021808205.1 Pseudomonadota bacterium
GGCTTAGCACCCCGGCGGAAAGTTTTCCCGGCCAGGAGCACCCTTATGAATGGGGCGTTTGCGCCAACAAGATCGAAACCACCTGCAGCCTCTCCCAATCCACCATCTCCGGCCATCTCGCCATCCTGCACCAGGCCGGCCTCATCACCGCGAAAAAATGCGGCCAATTCGTGTTCTACCAACGCGATGAAGCCGCCATCGCGCAATTCCTCACCCTGCTGAAGGCGCAGCTATGAGCGCGCTTTCCCTCTCAACCTGAAACAAGGACGAACCATGCCCAATTTGTTTGACCCGCTGAAACTCGGCGAGCTCACCTTACGTAACCGCATCATCATGGCCCCCCTCACCCGTTGCCGCGCCTCCGAAGGCCGCGTGCCCAACGCGCTGATGGCCGAATATTACGCCCAGCGCGCCGATGCCGGGCTGATCATCTCCGAGGCCACCGCCGTCACCCCGATGGGTGTGGGCTACCCGGACACACCCGGCCTTTGGAGCCAGGAGCAGGTGGAAGGCTGGAAGCTCGTCACCAAGGCGGTGCATGACAAAGGCGGGCTGATCTTCGCCCAGCTCTGGCATGTTGGCCGCATTTCCGCCCCGCTTTATCTCAATGGCGCGTTGCCGGTGGCGCCCTCCGCCATCGCCGCCGAGGGGCATGTCAGCCTTGTGCGCCCGCAGCAAAACTACGTAACGCCGCGAGCTTTGGAGACCAGCGAGATCGCCGGCATCGTCGAATGCTACCGCAAGGCGGCGATGAACGCGCAGATGGCAGGGTTCGACGGTGTCGAAATCCACGGCGCCAATGGCTATCTGCTGGATCAGTTCCTCCAGGATTCCACCAACAAGCGGACAGATGAATATGGTGGACCCATTCAGAACCGGGCGCGGCTGCTTTTAGAGGTAACGGATGCCGCCGCGTCCGTGTTTGGGCCGGATTTGGTGGGCGTGCATCTTGCCCCGCGTATGGATAGCCACTCGATGGGCGATTCCAACCCCCTGGCCACATTCACTTATGTGGCCCAGGAGCTGCGCGAACGTGGCATCGTCTTCATCTGTGCACGCGAACATCAGGCGGATGACTCCATAGGTCCACAGATCAAGAAAGCCTTTGGCGGCGTATATATAGCCAATGAAGGCTTCACCAAGGAGAGCGCCGAGGCAGCCATCGCCGCTGGCACAGCCGATGCCGTGGCCTGGGGCAAAACATTTATAGCCAACCCGGACCTCGTGACCCGGTTTGCCAATAACGCGCCCCTGAATAAGCCCGTGCCTGAAACCTTCTATGCCGAAGGCAGCACGGGCTACACCGACTATTCATCACTGGAAACCGAGAACGCGTAACCCCCTACCGCCTTGCCATTCTTGCCGTAAGCAAAATAAGCAAGGCGGAAACCACCATCGCCGCGGTGCCAATCCCGAACAGCAACTGGTAGCTTCCGGTGGCATGGAACAGATGCGAGAAAAATGCCGCGACCACGGCCTGCACGACTGCATACACCATGGTTGCCAGCCCCCAATCGCCGGAAAGCCGCTCCGCTGGCACCATTCCGGCTACAGCCCCCGCCACCAACATCACAGCGCCCAACGCAATCGCGCCCACCGCCATGGCGGAAATAATCAGAGCAATTTGCGCATGTACCAGCAATGGCAGCGCCACACCGCAGCCCATCACCACGTAACCACTTCCCAAGGTCGGCAGAAACCCAAACCTGTCCGCTACCCGCCCCAATAAAGGCGGCCCCAACATGGCCGAAACACCCAACCAGGCCGCAATCATTGCCCCCGCAGCCACCCCTCGATGCAGGCCCAGCGCCGCAAAGCTGGAGAGAAACAGCATATGCGGTATAAACCCAAGTGCAGAGAGCGCGTAGGCTGTAATCATCAACAGCACAGGCCGGGGAGGAAGCCCTTTTGCGGCGTGGCGTGGTGGCGGCTCAATGCGGGATGGCGGCATCATCACCGCCACCGCCAGAGTTGCCAGCACACACACCATTCCCAGCGCCAACCAAGTGAACACCAGCCCTCTGGACAGCAGCAACGGCAAGAGTATCGCGCTGAACGCGGTTCCCGCCCCCATGCCGGCAAATGTAATGCCCGAAACCCGCCCTCGTGCGGCAGAAGGTGCCCTCCCCACCACGGCGGCGGCCATCAATACCATCAAAACTCCGCCGGCAATGCCAGAAATCAGCCGCCAGGCACCGAACCAGGCCCACCCCCAGTTTAATCCCGAGCCCAGTGTGGCCGCCGCCGTTAAGCTCATGAACAACAGCACCGCCGGTTTCACCGAAAAAGCACGGCGCCACATGCGCATTGCCGCCGCCCCGATGAAATAACCGGCCAGATTTACCGTCCCTAACCAGAAGGCGCCTGCCGCACTATACCACCCCGCCTTGGCCAAAGCGGGGACCAGCGGCGCGAAGCCAAACCGCGTCACCCCGATGCTGACGAACATCGCCAGAAGACCGCTGAAAGCGGCACGGTAGATCGGGAATGTGCGGGCGTTTTCCATTAAACAGACAGATAGCCTTGCAAACTGTTTTGGCTATGCCCTGTTACGGCTTGGCCCCCATGCGACCTTCCCCATGGTATTCCTGAAGCTCAGTTGGTATAGACCGGCTCCGTTCATTTCGAAGGTTTGTAACCCATGGCTCGCCGGCGGCAACTCTATGAAGGCAAAGCAAAGATTCTGTTTGAGGGGCCGGAGCCCGGCACGCTCGTGCAGTACTTCAAGGATGACGCCACCGCGTTCAACGCCCAGAAAAAGGGTACGATCACCGGCAAAGGCGTGTTGAACAACCGAATCAGCGAATTTCTGATGACGAAGCTGGCTGAGATTAACGTCCCAACCCACTTCATCCGCCGCCTTAATATGCGCGAACAACTTATTAAAGAAGTTGAAATCATTCCCATTGAGGTCGTGGTACGCAATATCGCGGCAGGCTCCATTGCCCAGCGCCTTGGCATCCCGGAAGGTACGCGCCTACCCCGCTCCATAGTCGAATATTATTACAAGAACGACCAGCTTGGTGACCCGATGGTGGCGGAAGAACACATCACCGCCTTCGGTTGGGCCAATCCGCCAGACATGGACGACATCGTCCATCTTACCCTTCGCATAAACGACTTTCTGACAGGATTGTTCCTGGGCGTGGGCATCACCCTGGTCGACTTCAAGCTGGAGTTTGGTCGGCTGTTTGAAAATGATGAAATGCGTATCGTTCTGGCCGATGAGATCAGTCCGGATAATTGCCGCCTCTGGGACAGCAAAACCAACGAGAAGATGGACAAAGACCGCTTCCGGCGTGACCTCGGTAAGATCGAAGAAGCCTACCAAGAGGTTGCCCGCCGCCTTGGCATTCTTCCCGAAGCCGGTTCCCGCGACATGAAGGGTCCGGAGACGATGCAATAACAAGCATTGTTTATGATTCTGCGTTAATCCATAAAAAGGTTTTGTGATTCATGAAGGCCATCGTCACCATCATGCTGAAAAACGGGGTGCTCGACCCCCAGGGCAAGGCCATTGGCCATGCGCTGAATAATCTGGGCTTTGACCAGGTGGGCGAGGTGCGCATGGGCAAGATCATCGAGCTGGAGCTGACCGAGACGGATGCCGCCAAGGCCAAGGCCGAGGCGGAAGAGATGACCCGCAAGCTGCTGGCCAATACGGTGATCGAGAGTTTCAAAGTCGAGATCGCGGCCTGAGCATGCAAGCCGCCATTCTTCTTTTCCCCGGTATCAACCGGGAACGCGATATGGTTTTGGCGGTACGCCAAAGCTTCGGGCAGGAACCTGCCATCGTCTGGCACAAGGAAACCGAGCTGCCAGTCGGCACGGACTTGGTGATTCTGCCGGGCGGCTTTTCCTTTGGCGATTATCTGCGCTGTGGCGCGATGGCGGCGCAAAGCCCGATCATGCGGGCCGTTAAAGCCCATGCCGAACGCGGCGGCTATGTGCTGGGGGTTTGCAATGGCTTCCAGATTATCACCGAGGCCGGGCTGCTGCCGGGCGCGCTGCTGCGTAATGCGGGGCTGCGTTTCCTTTCCATGGACACGATGCTGAAAGTGGAGCGCGCCGATACCGTGTTCACCTCCAAATGGGAAAAGGGAGCTGAGTTCCGCGCCCCCATGGCCCACGGGGACGGTAATTACACCGCCGATGACGCCACGCTGGACCGGCTGGAAGGCGAAGGGCTGGTGGCATTCCGCTACAGCGACATCAATCGCAATGGTTCAGCGCGCAGCATCGCGGGGATTTTTTCCCCCAATCTGCGGGTGCTGGGGCTAATGCCCCACCCGGAAAATCTCGTCGACCCGCTGATGGGCGGCGTTGACGGCAAACCCCTCTTCGACTCCCTGGCGGCCGCATGATGCAAGTGAACGAATCCCTGGCGAAATCCTTCGGCCTGAACGCCGAGGAATGGGGCAAGGTGCTGGAGATCATGGGCCGCACGCCGAGCCTCACGGAGCTTGGCATTTTCTCGGTGATGTGGTCCGAGCATTGCTCTTATAAATCTTCGCGCGTCTGGCTGAAGGAGCTGCCGACCAAGGCGCCCTGGGTCATTCACGGCCCCGGCGAGAATGCCGGCGTGATCGATATCGGCGAGGGTTTGGCGGCGATCTTCAAGATGGAATCGCATAACCATCCCAGCTTCATCGAGCCCTATCAGGGTGCAGCGACCGGTGTCGGCGGAATCTTACGCGACGTGTTCACCATGGGCGCGCGCCCCATCGCCAATCTCAACGCGCTGCGCTTTGGCGACCCAGCTTTGCCGGTGACCAAGCGCGTGGTCGATGGGGTGGTGCGCGGCATTGGCGGCTATGGCAATTGCGTCGGCGTGCCGACCGTGGGCGGCGAGGTGAACTTCCACCCGGCCTATAACGGTAACCCGCTGGTGAACGCGATGACCGTGGGCATTGCGCGCCAGGACAAGATCTTCCTCTCCGCTGCCGCCGGCATTGGCAATCCGGTGGTCTATGTCGGCTCCAAGACCGGGCGCGACGGCATCCATGGCGCCACCATGGCGAGCACTGAGTTCGACGCCGCCTCGGAGGATAAGCGCCCGACCGTGCAGGTGGGTGACCCGTTCACCGAGAAGCTGCTGATTGAGGCCTGCCTGGAGCTGATGCAGACGGATGCGATTGTCGCGATTCAGGATATGGGCGCGGCGGGCCTCACCTCCTCCTCCGTTGAGATGGCGGGCAAGGGTGGCGTTGGCATTGAATTGAACCTGGACGATGTGCCGCAGCGCGAAACCGGCATGAGCGCCTATGAGATGATGCTCTCCGAGAGCCAGGAGCGCATGCTGCTGGTGCTCAAGCCCGAACGTGCTGAGATGGCCCGCGCCATTATTGAGAAATGGGACCTGGATTACGCCGTCATCGGCCATATCACCGATACCGGCCGTATCGTGGTCAAGCATAAGGGCGTCGTCGAAGCGGATATTCTTCTGGCTCCGCTGGCTGAGGCCGCGCCGCTCTATCGCAGGCCGATTGCCGAGACTCCCAAGCCGACCAGACTGGAGCCGGTGGAGAGCAATGTGCCGCTGGACCAAGCCCTGCTGAAGCTTATCGCCTGCCCGGATTTATGCTCGCGCCGCTGGATTTTTGACCAGTATGACAGCACCGTTGGCGGCCAGACTGTCAAACGCCCGGCCCAGGCGGATGCCGCCATCATCCGGCTTGAAGGCTCAAAACGGGCACTGGCCATCACCACCGATGTGACGCCGCGCTATTGTGTGGCGGATGCGGAGGTGGGCGGCGCCCAGGCGGTGGCCGAGGCCTGGCGCAACATCACCGCCACCGGCGCCCTGCCCCTGGCGGTGACGGATAACATGAATTTCGGCAATCCCGAGAAGCCCGAGATCATGGGCCAGTTCGCCAGTGCTATCAAAGGCATGGCGGCGGCGTGTATCGCACTGGACTTCCCCGTCGTGTCCGGCAATGTCTCGCTCTATAACGAGACCGAGGGCCGCCCGATTCTGCCCA
>JAKBCD010000067.1 GCA_021808205.1 Pseudomonadota bacterium
TACGAACCCGTGGCCGGGCGGATGGTGGTCGACGGTGTGGTAACAGCCTTGCTCGACCCCGGCCAGGGCATGAATTTCGAGCTGACCGGCAATGAGAATATCCGGATGCGCGCACTCTATAGCGGCTATTCCGGCCTGCAGATCAAAACCCTGCAAGAGGATGTGGCGGTGTTTTCGGAGCTGGGGGATTTTCTCAGCCTGCCGGTGCGCACGTATTCCTCCGGTATGATCGTGCGGCTGGGCTTCGCGCTTGCCACTGACATCCATCCACAGATTTTGCTAATGGATGAATGGATATTAGCCGGGGATGCGGCGTTTTTGGGCAAGGCGCGGGGGCGGTTGGAGACGATGGTGGGGCACGCCGAAATCCTGGTGCTCTCCTCTCACAATCCCGCCATTCTGATGCAATGGTGCAACCGGTTGATTTGGATGGATGGAGGGCGTGTGCGTGCGGACGGCACACCGGAGGAAATCCTCTCGGCCTATCTGCCGCAGGAGCAGTTCCAGGAGGCCAAGGCCGCCGCTGACCGCGCCGCTATGGCCGCCGCCTGACGGCAGATGGCGCGCATCGCCTATGTGAACGGACTGTATATGCCCTTGGCGCGGGCCAGCGTGAATATTGAGGATCGTGGCTATCTGTTCGGCGACGGCATCTACGAGGTGTTCTACGCCTATCGCGGGCGGCTGACTGACGAGGCGCTGCATTTCGCCCGGCTGAAGCGCAGCTGCAATGAGATCGGCCTGGCGACGCCAATGGGGCAGGCGGCGTTGCGTGTGGTGATCCATGAGTTGATGCGCCGCAACCGGGTTGAGACGGGCCTGGTGTATCTGCAGCTCACCCGTGGCGTGGCCAAGCGGGACCATGCTTTTCCAACTCCTGCGGTGCGCCCCGCTTTGGTGCTCACCGTGCGCCCGAAGCCCGAACCGCCGGAAACGCTCTCCTGCTGGAGTGCCGCCGCCATTACCTTGGCTGACTTGCGATGGGGGCGCTGCGATATCAAATCCACCAACCTTTTGCCGAACGTGCTGGCGCGCGAGGCGGCGAAGCAGGAAGGGGCGCAGGAGGCGATCTTGTTCGACGAGCAAGGCATGGTGACGGAAGGTGCAGCCAGCTCCGTGTGGATTGTGGGTGCGGATAATGTTCTGCGAACCAGGGGGCTGGACCAGCATGTGCTGCCTGGCTGCACCCGCACGGCGGTGCTGGATGATGTGGCGGCGGAGGGGTTGGATTTCCGGGAGGAAGCGTTCTCGCTGGCAGCATTGCGCGGGGCGCGGGAGGTTTTCATCACCAGCGCCACTTCCTTCGTGAAGCCGATCACGAAACTGGACGGTTTGCCGGTGGGCAACGCTGCGCCAGGGCTTATCGCCAGTAGGCTCTATGCGCGCTATCTTGCCCGGCTGAAGGAGGGGTAAGCCATGTACAACCCACCCGCTTTTGCCGAGACACAGCAGGACGAACTTACGGCGATCATGCGTGCCGCCTCGTTGCCGGTGCTGGTTTCTCCCGCGCGCGGCGGCGGTCTGCTTGCCACGCATCTGCCGCTTTTGTTCCAGGCGCCGGACAGGTTGATCGGCCATGTTGCCAAGGGCAATTTCCATTGGCGGGATTTCGACCCGACGCAGGACTCGCTGGCGATGTTCACGGCGGCGGACGGCTATGTCAGCCCCTCCTGGTATCCGGCCAAGCAAGAGCATGGCCGCGTGGTGCCGACCTGGAATTACAGCATCGTGCATGCCACCGGGCAGCTTGCCATTGTCGAGGAACCGGCGCCGCTGCTGGAGATCGTGACGGCGCTGACCAATCGTTACGAGCAAGGCCGGGCGCATCCCTGGGCGGTTTCCGACGCGCCGGATGATTATATCGCAGCCCAGCTGAAGGGGATTGTCGGGCTGGTGCTGACGATCACGAAGCTGGAAGGCAAGGCGAAGCTCAGCCAAAACCGCAGCCTGATGGACCGGGAAGGCGTGATCGCCGGAAGTGCTGAGGAGAATCCAGCGCTCTCAGCCGCGGTAAAACGCCGACTCTAGAGCAATCTGCTTTTAGATTGACGCGGCGGCGCCAAGATAAACGCATGAAATTGCTCGCTCAAACATAAAATTAGAGGGTTCAGCTTTTAGCTGAACCCTCTAGCGTCTGAATCGCCCTCTATATCATTGTTTTAGAGGCGGATTCAGATTTTAGAGCGGATCACGCCCGTGATTCGATCTAAAATCATCCGGCTCCAATGTGTGCCGCGCTGTGGGCGCCGCTGATAATGACATTGTGGTAGAGCCCGGGCTCAACAAACCCGGCAGCTTGCGCTGCCGGCATGGGTATTTCTCCCTCGCGGGAAAAAGATTAGTCTTCTGTCGACTGGTTGCGGCGGCGAATGGCCGCACCCAGAATGTCGCCGAGCGAAGCGCCCGAATCGGACGATCCGTATTCCGCGATCGCGGTCTTGTCCTCGTCGATCTCTTTGCCCTTGATGGTGAGCTGCAGCTTGCGGGCCGCGCGGTCCACCGCGGTGATCTTGGCGTCGATCTTGTCGCCCACGGCGAAACGCTCGGGGCGCTGCTCGGCCTTGTCGCGCGCCAGCTCGGCGCGGCGGATGAAGCCGGTCAGCACATCGTCCACCTTCACCTCGACGCCATTGCTCTGCACGGCGGTAACTGTGCATGTGACGATCTGGTTCTTGTGGATCTTGTCCAGCACGCCGGCGGCCGGGTCGACCTCAAGCTGCTTGATGCCGAGCGAAATGCGCTCCTTCTCCACGTCCACGTCCAGCACCTTGGCCTTGACGACCTGGCCTTTCTCGAACTTGGCGATGGCGGCCTCGCCGGCTTCTTCCCAGGAGAGGTC
Organism: Pseudomonadota bacterium; assembly: GCA_021808205.1. The sequence continues at coordinate 2,840 of JAKBCD010000067.1, forward strand.
GGACATGTGGATCATGCCGTCGATCTCCGGGCCGACCGCGATGAACAGGCCGAACTCGGTGATGTTGCGGATCTCGCCCTCGACGATGGAGCCGATCGGGTGCTCGTCCTGGAACTCTTCCCAGGGGTTGCGCTGCACCTGCTTCAGGCCCAGCGAAATGCGGCGCTTGGAGGCGTCGACATCCAGCACCACCACGTCCACTTCCTGAGAGGTGGAGACGATCTTGCCCGGGTGGGCGTTCTTCTTGGTCCAGGACATCTCGGAGACGTGAACGAGACCTTCCACGCCCGCTTCCAGCTCCACGAAGGCGCCGTAATCGGTAATGTTGGTCACGCGGCCGGTGGCTTTCACGCCAGGCGGGTACTTCACGTCCACGCCTTCCCACGGGTCGGCCTCAAGCTGCTTCATGCCCAGCGAGATGCGCTGGGTATCGGCATTGAAGCGGATCACCTGCACCTTAACGGGCTGGCCGATGACCAGCGCCTCGGCAGGGTGGTTGATGCGCTTCCAGGCGATGTCGGTCACGTGCAGCAGGCCATCGACGCCACCGAGATCGACGAACGCGCCGTAATCGGTGATGTTTTTTACCACGCCGTCGAGGATCTGGCCTTCCTTGAGGCCGGTGATCAGCTCGGAACGCTGCTCCGCACGAGTTTCTTCCAGCACCGCGCGGCGGGAGACGACGATGTTGCCACGCTGGCGGTCCATCTTCAAAATCTGGAACGGCTGGGCCACGCCCATCAGCGGGCCGACATCGCGCACCGGGCGGATATCCACCTGGGAACCGGGCAGGAACGCCGTGGCGCCGCCGAGATCGACGGTGAAGCCGCCTTTGACGCGACCATGAATCACGCCGTTCACGCGGGTCTGGACCTCGAACGCCTTCTCGAGCTGGGTCCAGCTCTCCTCGCGCCGCGCCTTCTCGCGCGACAGCACCATGGCGCCGTCCTTGTCCTCGTAGCGCTCGATGAACAGGTCGAACACGTCTCCGGGGTTGACCTCGGGCTTGGCGCCAACGGGGGCGAACTCGCGTAAGGGGACGCGGCCTTCTGATTTCAGGCCAACATCGACGATGACGTAATCGTCGTCGATGCGCAGCACGCGGCCGGAGACGACGGAACCTTCAAACCCGGCGGCATCGCCGAGAGAGGAATCAAGCAGGGCGGCAAAATCATCAGCACCGGAATAGGCCGGTGCTTCGGAATGACGGATGGCGGTGATGGAAGAAGCCATGTGGCTATATATGTCCTTGAAAACGGACCGTTTTGTGGTCCGGTTTGGGTATGCGCGGCCTGGTGTTCAGGCAACGTCTAGGGCACCCCGGCCGGTGGGCGGGATGTCCTGATTAAGTAATGCCGCGCTGTTTAGACCTGATGGCGTCAAAGTCAAGCAAAACTGCGGTATGCGCCGGTTTTGGCGCGGTAGGGGGCCGCACAGGCTTCATGTCCACGGATTAGCTGCTATAAGCCGGACGCAATGACACATCTCCGCTCCGGCCTTGCCCGCCTGTCTCTGCTCGCCCTTGGCCTTGCCCTGGCGGCTTGTTCCAGCCAAACCAAAGGGGATGCCTCGCTGGGCGATTTTGCCAGCGGCACGCTGCCCCCGCCGGATCAGGCTTATGCCACCGCCGTCGCGCGGATGCAGAAGGGCGATTACGGCATCGCCGTGAAGGATTTCGACGCTCTGCAGGAGACCTACCCGTATTCAACATGGTCCACCCATGCGGAGCTGCTGGCGGCTTATTCGCAATATAAGCAGATGGATTATGAGGACGCGATCAGCTCGCTGAACCGCTTTATCCAGCTCTACCCGGAAAATCAGGAAGTCGCCTACGCCTATTACCTGAAAGCGCTCTGCTATTATGAGCAGATCGACGATGTGCAGCGCGACCAGGCCGCAACCTATGCAACGATCCAGGCGATGCAGGATGTCATTACCCGTTTCCCCGACAGCGCCTATGCCCGCGACGCGCAGATTAAACTGCGCCTTGCCTATAACCGCCTCGCTGGGCACGAGATGGTGATCGGCCGGTATTACGAGAAACAGCATCTCTATGCAGCTGCCATCGGGCGCTATCAGGATGTCGCGAATACCTACCAGACCACCACCTACGCCCCAGAGGCGTTGGAGCGCATGGTGGAAGTTTACCTGGATCTCGGGCTGACGGACGCGGCTATCCGCGCGGCCTCAGTGCTGGGCTATAATTATCCAGGCAGCTCCTGGTACGAGGCAGCCTATGACAAGCTGAAATCCCACGGGCTGGTGAATGCGCGCGACGAGACCGCCGCGAATTCTGATGCGGTGGCGCCACCAGCACCTAAGCCTGCGCATCATTGGTACTGGCCATTCTGAAGGCGCCATGCTGAACAGCCTCTCGATCCGCGATGTCGTGCTGATCGAGCGGCTCGATTTGCATTTTTCCGCCGGGCTGACGGCGCTGACAGGTGAAACCGGGGCGGGCAAATCCATCCTGCTGGATAGCCTTGGTTTGGCTCTGGGGGCGCGGGCGGATTCCGGTCTGATCCGCGCCGGGGCGGTGCAGGCGGTGGTGGCGGCCAGTTTCTTGGCTGCGCCGGAACACCCCGTGCACAAGCTGCTGGCCGAGCAGGGACTCGACTCGGGTGAGGAAATCCTGCTGCGCCGCATTGTCACGCGCGATGGCCGCTCCCGCGCCTTGGTGAACGACCAGCCGGTGAGCGCGGGATTCCTGAAAACCCTCACCGCGTTGCTGATAGAGATACAGGGCCAGCATGAGCAGGTGGGGCTGGCCGATCCAGCTCAGCATATCGCGCTGCTGGATGCGTTTGGCGTGCCAGAGGCCGATCGCGCTGAGGTTTCTGTCGCCCACAAAGCCTGGCGGGACTCCGCTGCACGGCTGGCCGAGGCGCAGCGCCGGATTGAGGAAACCGCGAAGGAGGAGGAGTTTCTTCGCCATGCCGCCGCCGAGCTGGAAAAACTGGACCCGGTGGAGGGTGAGGAGGAGACTTTGGCTGCTACGCGACTGCGCTTGCAGGCCGGGGAGCGCCGAGCCGAATCCATTGCCAGTGCCATGGCCGAGCTGCGACCCAAGGACAGGCGCAAAGACGGCCCCGCTGCCGCCTTGCGCGCGGCGGCACGGGCGGTGGCGCGCATTACGGTGCCTGCCGGCCAGGTGAACCCGGCCGGCCCGGCCATGGCGGCGATTGAACGCGCCGAAATAGCCCTGGCTGAAGCAGAGGATTTTCTGGAACGTCTCGCCGCCGCGGAGGAGGATGACCCTCGTAGCCTGGAAGCCACGGAGGAACGGCTGTTTGCTCTGCGCGCGGCCGCCCGCAAGCATGGCGTGCCGGTGACGGAACTGCCCGCGTTTTTCGCGGCCCTGCGCGCCCGGCTGGCGGCGCTGGAAAGTGGGGTGGCGGACATTGCCGCACTGACCACCGAAACGGCCCGGCTGCGCGGAGTTTATGTGGAAAAAGCCGCCAGCCTCTCAGACAAACGCGCCCGCGCGGCAGCCAGGCTGGAAAAAGTCATCGCCGCTGAGCTGCCGCCCTTGAAACTGGAACGCGCGCGTTTCGTGGTGGAGCGCGCGATGCTGCCGGAGCTGCAATGGGGCCCGCGCGGGGCGGATGCCATACGCTTTCTCATCGCCACCAATCCCGGCGAGGAACCCGGCGCGTTGGACAAAATCGCTTCCGGCGGCGAACTCTCCCGCCTGATGCTGGCGATGAAAGTGGTGCTTTCCGCAGGTGCCGATAACGAGACGCTGATTTTCGACGAGGTTGATTCCGGCATTGGCGGCGCCACGGCAGCGGCGGTGGGTGAGCGCCTGGCCCGGGTGGCCGAAGGCGTGCAGGTTTTGGTGGTCACGCACTCCCCGCAAGTGGCCGCACGCGCTGCGGCGCAGATGCGGGTGCAGAAGCGCGAGGCAAATGGCCGCGCCATAACTGAGGTGAAAATCTTAAGCGAAACCGAGCGCCGCGAGGAGATCGCCCGGATGCTCTCTGGCGAGAGCGTGACCGAGGCCGCGCGGCAGGCGGCTGAGAGCCTGTTGGCGCGATGAACGGCAAAGAGACGCTCAATGCGTTGCTGGCGCGGATTGAAGCCGCCAACACCGCTTACCACGAACAAGACGCGCCGGAGATAACCGACGCGGATTATGATGCGCTGCGCCGCGAGGCGGAGGCGATTCTGGCCGAACACCCAGAATGGCGGGAGGATGCGAAGGCGCTTTCCCAGGTGGGAGGCAAACCGGTTGCGGGCTTCAAGAAGGTTATGCACCGCACGCCCATGCTCTCGCTGGATAACGTGTTTAATGCGGTGGAGTTTGAGGATTTTGTAGCGCGGATAAGGCGGTTTCTGGGCTTGAAAAACGAAGCCCTGGAATTTGTGGCCGAACCGAAGATGGATGGGCTTTCCATCTCCCTCACTTACGAGCAGCGCAAATTCGCCCGAGCTGCCACACGCGGCGATGGGCTGGTGGGCGAGGACGTTACCGCCAATATTCTAACCCTGCAGTCTTTACCAAGAGAATTGCCGAAGGATGCGCCGGATTTCATCGAAATCCGTGGCGAGGTTTACATGACCAAGGCGGATTTTATGGCGCTGAATGCCGTGCAGGAGCGGCAATTCGCCAATCCGCGCAATGCGGCGGCGGGCAGCTTGCGCCAGCTTGATCCCTCCATCACCGCCCAGCGCAAGCTCTCGCTGTTTGCCTACGCGCAGGGCGAAACCTCCGTGTCCGTGGCGCAAACCCAT
>JAKBCD010000068.1 GCA_021808205.1 Pseudomonadota bacterium
GAATAACCACCACGATATTCAAATGACCCGTTCCGGTCATGCCATGCAATTGCCTCAATTGTGCCTAACAAAGAATTCATGGATCTGACCGCCACCCCGCGACGCTGGACGGCCCGGCCCAATTGCCTGCGCTCCACGCCTGTTCTGGCTACGCTTTCGTTGGCGGGTTTGCTTTCCGCCTGCGCCAACCATCCAGTTGCATCCTCACAAGCTAGCGTCGCAGCGCCACCCGCCACACCGGCATTGCCGCTGCCACCGGCGGCCCCCACCCTTGTAGCCGTCGGCCCGGCGATGACCGGCACCGTCTCTTGGTACAAGCCGGGCCCTTATCTGCATCGTACCTGCACGGGGGACCGCTTTACCGGCAAGGCGATGACCGCTGCATCTCATTCCATTCCGCTTGGCACCCGCGTACGCGTGACGCTGCTGGATGATGCCAGCCGCTCCATTGTTGTAAAGGTGGATGATTGCATGCCGCGCGGCCGCCGGATTCTTGACCTCTCGGAAGACGCTGCCGAGGACCTGGGCATTATGAACGCGGGCATCGCCCGGGTGAGGGTGACGCCGGTGATGTTGGTGGATAACCGCTGACCTCATGGCACCAATACGCCGCCCCCTTAAACCGGCGGGTCCGTAAATCATCCAGCGCACGTTTAGCCTGCTTCAGTTCATAAATCGTGGTTTTGGTACAAATGCCGATCCTCGGCGCCAACGCCAGGAATTCCAGCCCGTCCTGCCGGGTGAGGTTGGCCACAGACAGAATCTCCCGCTCAAGCCCGGAATCTCACTCATCTGGGTACCGGCGCAGACCACCCGCGCGCGCCTGCGCAACGCGCTCACCCCTGCGCCCAGTGCGTTGATCCGCCCGACAATTTCATGACCCGGAATGAGTGGTAGGCGTGGATTCGGTAACTCGCCACCCACGACAGGCAAATCCGTCCGGCAGACGCCGCGAGCCAATAGCTTGACCCGAATTTCTCCCGGACCGGGCTGACGCTCGGCTAACTCGGTCCATGCGAGCGCGGTGCGTGGCGCTTTCAAAACCATGGCCTGCATGGCGCTACCATGTTCCCTGACATTGATGCCTATATGGGGCCTTGATGCGCGGCCCGCTTCAGGCCGCACCGCTATGCATGCCGGAGCGGCACCGTCTGCACCCTGATGAAGATGAACAGCCCCGGGCGCCGGGGGGCGCTTACGCCTTGCGGAGCAAAAACAGCCCCTGTTCGCCAAAAAGATTTGCCAGGCCCGGTGAACGGCGCCAGGGCGTGCGCGAGCCCTGCTCATCGGCCGCCAGCCAATCCTCCACCACATAACCATCCATGTCACACAGCGCGAAGAAATCTTTGATGGTGCAGGGATGGATGTTCGGCGTTTCGTACCACATGCGGTTCCAGCCGGCGGTCATCGGCATGCGCCCGCGCGTGAGCAATTGCAGCCTCAGGCTCCAATGACCGAAATTGGGGAAGGAGACGATGGCATGGGTGGAGATGCGCAGCATCTGGCGCAGCACCTCGCGCGGCTGCTCCACCGCCTGCAACGTACGGGAGAGAATCACGTAGTCGAACGCGGCATCAGGATACGTCACAAGCTCGGTATCGGCGTCGCCCTGCATCACCGGCAGGCCGTGGGCGATGGCGCGTTGCACCTCTTCCATGTCGATCTCGATGCCGCGCGCATCGCAATTCTTCGTCTTGGTCAAATGCTCGATAAGCTGACCCTCGGCGCAGCCCACATCCAGCACGCGCGCACCGGGCTGAACGAAATCAGCGATCAGCTCCAGATCGACGCGAATCTTCCGGCTCTGCACCACGTTCATGGAACAGACCCGTCTTTGCTCAGCGGGTCTGGGCCAAAGCGATTTGGCCCTTGCGTGCCAGGTGTGAACAGAAGCTGGTAACGAAAAAGGCCTAGAACGTCTTGAAATCCAGAACGATCAAGATCGTGCATGCGGCGAAATGTCAGCGCCGCGGAGAACCAGATGAACAGCGCGCCGCAGACCCCCAGAAGGCAGAGCAACGCGGCCTCAAGGCTGGCCTGAAGCGGCATCTGCAAATGCATCGGCGCATCGCTGAGGATCATCCGCTTACCCAGGTTAAGCAGGCCGAACGCTGCCGCTACCGCCAGCATAATCAGTGCGAATCCAACATAACCATGCACCCAGAATTCCTTGCGTGAAGCCCGCCCTTGAAACGAAAACCGCGCCGCCAAATAGGTATCTAGACCGCCGTTCATGCCAGCCCCGCATGCTCGGCGCAGCCGGCCAGAAAACCGTGCAAGGTGGTGTGGAAATCCGGCTCATCCAGCAGAAAGGCGTCGTGGCCTTTATCCGAGGTGACTTCCACGAACGACACATTCGCCGCCACATGGTTGAGCGCGCGGGCGATGGCGCGGGACTGCGCGGTGGGGAACAGCCAGTCTGAGGAAAAGCTCACCAGCAGAAAGCGCGTCTTTGTCCCCCGGAAGGCGCTTGCCAGCGTGCCACCATGTTCGGCTGCCATGTCGAACAGATCCATGGCGCGGGTGATGGCGAGGTAGGCATTCGCGTCGAACCGCTGCACGAAGGAGGAGCCTTGGTATTGCAGGTAGCTCTCCACCGCGAATTGCTCGCCCAGGGCTGGAAAACCTTCGTCGTTCTGCAGCTTGCGCCCGAATTTACGGGTGAGCGCCTCCTCGGAAACGTAGGTGATGTGCGCTGTCATCCGCGCCACGGCCAGCCCGCGTTCGGGGCGCACGCCCTCGGCCCAGTAATTGCCGTTGCGAAAATCCGGATCAGCAAAAATCGCCTGCCGGCCGATTTCGTGGAAGGCGATGTTTTGCGCCGAATGATTAGCGGCGGCGGCAATGGGCACGGCGGCGAAAACCATCTGTGGGTACTGTGCCGCCCAGGCGAGCACCTGCATGCCGCCCATGGAACCACCGATGACCGCGAACAGCTTGCCGATGCCAAAATGCTCCACCAAGCGCTTTTGCACCCGCACCATGTCATTGATGGTAATGACCGGAAACGCCGTACCCCACAGCGCGCCCGGCCGTTCGCCATGCGGCGAGCGCGGGCCGGTGGTGCCCATGCACCCGCCCAGCACGTTGGCGCAGAGCACGAAATATTTCTCGGTATCCACCGGCTTGCCCGGCCCAACCATGATTTCCCACCAGCCTGGCTTGCCAGTCTCGGGGTTTGGTTCTGCCACGTATTGGTCCCCGGTGAGGGCGTGGCAAATTAAAATGGCGTTGGTTTTTTCGGCGTTGAGGGTCCCATAAGTCCGGTAGGCCACGGTCACGCTGGGCAGCACGCGGCCGCAATCCAACGCCAAACCTTCTGGGAAGGTGACGCTTTGATGCGGAAAATCGGTGCCGGCCGGGGTCTGGTCCATCCTGACAACCGCATATGCGCTGGCAGACCCCAGGGTGCAATCCCTATGCTGGAATGGAAGAACAACCCTTTCATACAGCTTGGCGCGGAGGCGCATGTTGCGGTATCTAACGCCGCGATGAATGACCTTGCCCCCCCTGCCTCGCGCCTGGCCGAATTGCGCGCCGAACTCGACGGCATTGACGACCAGATTCACAACCTGCTGATGAAGCGCGCCGGAGTGGTGGAAAGCGTGGCATCGGAAGGTGGTAAGACCGGCACCAAGATCCGCCCTGGGCGGGAAGCCATCATTCTGCGCCGCTTGTTGGCCCGCCACCAAGGCTCCTGGCCCGCCCAAGCCATCATCCGTATCTGGAGGGAAATGTTCGGCGCGGCACTGATTATCGAAGGCGGCCAGACCATGGCGGTGTGCGACGGCGAGAGCGCCGAAACCCGGCTGGCCCTGGCCCGCGAGCATTTTGGCCCGCTCACCCCGGTACGCCGCCACCATAACCCGGCCCAGACCCTGGCGGACCTGACCCGCGAGGATGGCGCGCAGCTTGCCGTGCTGCCGCCGCTCGGCGAGGGTGACGATGCCCAGGGCGGCTGGTGGCCGATGCTGGCTGCAAACGGGCCGCTGCGGCTTTATGTCATTGCCAAGATCCCGTTCTGGACCCGACGGGCCGAGGGATTGCCGGTGGGGGAGGCGTATGTGGTGGCCGCCATGCCGCCGGATGCCAGCGGCGCGGATCGTGGGTTGATCCTGCTGAGCTTCGACGCCACATCCTCCCGCACCAGGATGATCGAACAGGTAGCGGCGGCGGGGTTCGTGCCTGGCGCGCTTTGGGTAAAGCGCCTGCCGGGCGATTCGCGGCTGCTGGCGCTGGTTGAGGTTGAAGGGCTGGTGGACGATTCCGACCCGCGCCTTGCCGCCATCGCCGGGCTGGATGTGCCACCCCAGGTGGCCGGGGGCTACGCAATCCCGATCAGCGAGACCAACTGAGGTGAACAAGCCCGTTGCCCGTGCGGAAATTTTCTCCGTGGCCGCTTATGTCGGCGGTGAGTCCAAGCTGGCGGGGTTTGAAAAACCCATCAAGCTCTCCTCCAATGAAGGCGCGTTCGGGCCACCGCCGGGCGCGCTGCGGGCCATTGCCGAGGTCGCCGCCACGATGCATCGCTATCCCGATGGGGGGTCGTTGAAACTGCGCCAGGCGCTCGGCGAAAAATTCAGTCTCGATCCGGAACGGATTGTCTGCGGCAATGGCTCTGATGAAATTCTGACCTTGCTCATCCAATCCTATGGCGGGCCGGGCACGGAACTCATCATGAGCGAGCATGGGTTCTCGATCTATGAGATCTCCGGCAAGCTCGCCGGCTGCACCGTGCTGAAAGCGCCTGAGAAAGACCTCACCACCGACGTGGACGCGATTCTGGCGCTGGTGAGCCCGGCCACGCGGATGGTCTTCATCGCCAACCCCAACAACCCCACCGGCACCGCGCTCGGCCAGAGCGAGATGGAGCGGCTGCGCAACGCCCTGCCAAAGCATGTGTTGCTGGTGCTGGATGCAGCGTATTCTGAATATGTGGAGCGTGCCGATTACGAAGCCGGGGTGAAGCTGGTGGATGCAGGCGAGAACACCGTGATGACCCGCACCTTCTCCAAAATTTTTGGCATGGGCGGCACCCGGCTTGGCTGGGGTTACGCGCCACCGGCTGTGGTAGATGTGCTGAACCGCGTGCGCCCGCCCTTCCCCGTGAATAATTTTGCCGTCGCCGCGGGTATTGCCGCGTTAGAAGAACCCGGTTGGCTGGAAATGAGCCGCGCGCATAACAGCGCCGAGCGCCGCCGCCTGACTGAGCGGCTGACCCAGGCCGGGCTGACGGTGATCCCCTCGGAAGCGAATTTTATTCTGGTGGATTTTTCCAATGTGGAGCGCGCAAGTGCTGCGGATATGCATTTGCGCAAACACGGCATTATCGTGCGGCAAGTGAAATCCTACGGGCTTCCGCATTGCCTGCGCATCACCATCGGCACGGCGGCTGAGTGTAGCCTTGTTGCGGAACATCTGACTGCATTCTCTCATGGCTGAGCCGCTGTTCAAACGTCTCGTGCTCATCGGCATCGGCCATATCGGCGCCTCCATCGCTGGTGGGTTGAAGCTGCATCCTGGCACGGTTGCGCATCTGGTGATTTCGGATGCCGACCCCGCGCATCTCAAACGCGCTGAGGAGCTGGGGTTCGGCGATGAATATATCGCTGACGCCACCAAGGCGGTGCAGGGGGCCGATGGCGTGCTTCTCTGCACGCCGGTTGGCGTTTTCGCAGTACTCGCAAAGCAGATCGCACCGCACCTCGCACCCGGCTGTGTGCTGTCGGATGTCGGTTCCACCAAGCAATCCGTTATCCGCGATGTTGGCCCATTCGTGCCGGAGGGCGTGCATTTCGTGCCTGCGCACCCGATGGCAGGCACGGAGTTTTCCGGCCCCGATGCAGGGGTGCCAAACCTGTTCGAGGGTCGCTGGTGCTTACTTACCCCCGAAGCCGGCACTGATGAAGCCGCCATAGGAAAAATCGAGACGCTCTGGCAGACGCTCGGGGCGCGCACCGCGCGGATGGACGCCGCACATCACGACCGCGTGCTCGCCATCGTGTCGCATCTACCGCATCTCATTGCCTTCACCATCTGCGGCACGGCGGATGACCTGGCAGACGAAACCCGCGACGAGGTGCTGCAATTCGCCGCCACGGGCTTCAGGGATTTCACCCGCATCGCGGCATCCGATCCGGTGATGTGGCGGGACATCTTCATCAACAACAAGGATGCACTGCTGGAAATGCTGGCGCGCTTCTCGGAGGATGCGCAGGCCATGGCGCGCGCGGTGCGCTGGGGCGACACCGAGTACATCGAAGACCGGATCAACCGCAGCCGCAAGATCCGCAAGAGCCTCATCGACATCAAGCAAGCTTGAGGGGAAAAGATCATGATCATCGATATCCGCACCTATAAGTTCCAGCCCGGTAAAATGAACGCCTGGCTGAAGCTGTACGAAGAGCACGCCTGGCCCTTGCAGCAGAAATATCTGTGTGACTGCCTGGGCTTTTACACCACCTTCGAAGGCTCGCTGCACCAGGTGATCCATATCTGGCGCTATGAGAGCCAGGCAGACCGCGAGACGCGGCGCAATAAGATGATGCAGGATCCAGGCTGGGCCGTGTTTCAGGAGAAGGTGGCGAAGCTGGATGGCTTTATCTCGCAGGAAAACGTGATCGCCAAAAGCACGCCCTTTTTCGCCGCTAAATAAGCATGCAGAGCACCGCCATCATCATCGCCGCGGGGCTTGGCACGCGGATGAAATCCGCTTTGCCGAAAGCCGCGCATAAAATCGCCGGGCAGGCGATGCTGGCACATCTCATCGGCGCCGCCGAGATGGTGTTCGACCGGATAGCAGTGGTCGTGGGGCCAGAGATGAAGGCGCTGGAAACGCTTGCTGCTCCGCACGCGGTGGCGGTGCAGGCGGAACGACTGGGCACCGCCCATGCCGCGCGCCAGGCTGAGACATTTTTTGGTGAAGGCCCGGTGGCGGTGTTCTATGCGGACAACCCCCTGGTTTCAAACCAAACCATGCGCGCCCTGCTGGCGCGGCTGGCCAAGGGCGATGCCGGGCTGGTGCTGCTGGGCATGACCCCGCCAGATGCCGGCAAATATGGAAGGCTGGTGATGCAGGGCGACTATCTGGCCCGCATTGTGGAACATGCCGATGCAAACGAGGCCGAGCGCGCCATAGGGTTTTGCAACGCCGGCGGCATGGCGGCGCTGGGTACGGACATGCGCGACTGGCTGGCGCGGGTGACCAATAACAACGCCAAAAGCGAGTTCTACCTGACGGATATTGTGGCCATTGCCCGGGCCGAGGGCATAAATGTCGCGGCGCTGAATGCGCCTTACGATGAATGCCTCGGCGTGAATTCCCGCGCGGAGCTTGCCGAAGCGGAGGCTGCCTTCCAGGCGCGGGCGCGGGCGCGCTTCATGGAAGCTGGGGTGAGCTTACAGGCACCCGAAACCGTGTTTTTCGCGGCTGACACCGAGATCGGGCCGGATACGGTTATCGGCCCGCATGTGGTGTTCGGGCCGGGGGTAAAAATCGACGGTAATGTCGAGATCAAGGCGTTCTCGCATCTCGAAG
>JAKBCD010000069.1 GCA_021808205.1 Pseudomonadota bacterium
CAGCACATAAACTTGCGAGAGCGGCACAATGGCCATGATCTGCGTGCCGGGTTGCACATAATCTCCCACCGCAACAGTTTTGTTGCCGACGATCCCGGCAAAGGGCGCGCGGATGGCGGTGTGCTCAAGGTTTAGCTGGGCCTGCGCAAGCTGCGCCTGGGCGCGGATGGCCGCGGCCTTGGCACCCAGAAGCCCGGCCTTTAGCACATTGACCTCACGCTGGGCGGCTTGCAGGTCCGCTTGGTCCGCCGCCAGCCCGGCCTGGGCGGTGCGCAGGTCTGTGTTGGCTTGGTCGGTGTTCTGCACCGGGCTGGCGCCCCTGGCGGACAGGCTGGCGTAACGGCGCTGGTTCTGCACGGCGAAGGCCAGTTTGGCCTCGTCAGCCTGCACGGCGGCGGCGGCGGCGGCGATTTTGGAGGGTTGCAGGGCCAGCAACGCTTCGTCGTTGGCTACACCGGCCTTGGCGCTGGCAAGCCCGGCCTTGGCTTCGTTGACAGCATTCTGGTAGTCGCGCGGGTCTATGCGTGCCAGGAGCTGGCCTTGTTGCACCGGCTGGTTCTCATTCACCGCCACGGCGGTAATGTAGCCGGAAATTTTGGCGGCGGTCAGGCTGGAATCAGCGGCGATGTAGGCGTCATCTGTGCTGACGATATATTGCCCGACCAGCACATAATGAATGAGCCAGGCGCCTAATGCGAGTACGGCGGCAATGGAACCGGCGCCAACCAGAAGGCGGCGCCGGCGGGAAAATGCTTGATGATCCGACACGTAAAACACTCATGAAAATGCCGGAGCTGAGATAAGGGCGCTTTGGCGGATTGCAACCCTGTCAGAGTTTCTCCACCTGGGCGTATTCGAGATCGACCGGGGTGGAGCGGCCGAAGATGGAGACGGAGACCTTCACGCGGCCCTTGTCCTCGTCCACTTCCTCCACCACGCCATTGAAGCTGGTGAACGGGCCATCGGCCACGCGCACCTGCTCGCCCACCTCGAAAATAACAGCCGGGCGGCGGGTTTCGGTGCCTTCCTGCTGCTGCTTCATGATCCGCTCGGCCTCGGCGTTGGTGATCGGGCTGGGCTTGTTGCGGCTGCCCAGAAACCCGGTGACGCGCGGAATGTCCTTCACCAGGTGCCAGGTGTCGTCGGTCATGTCCATATTGACCAGAATATAGCCGGGGAAGAACTTCCGCTCGGTGTTCACCTTCTGGGCGCGGCGAACCTCGGTGACCTCTTCGGTTGGCACCACGATCTCGCCGATATGGTCGGCAAAGCCCTTCAGCTCCGCCTGTTCTTTGATCTGCTGGGCGATCTTCTTCTCGAAACCGGAATAGACGTGCAGCACGTACCAGCGCTTGGCCATTGAATTTTCCTTAACCCCCGGCGCCAAAAATGGCGCGCATGGCGGCGCCGATCAGTCCATCCACCGCCAGGAAAAATAACGAAGCGGCAACCACCATGGCGAGCACGAGGCCGGTGAGCTGTACCGTTTCCTTGCCCGTTGGCCAGGTGACGCGGGACGCCTCGGTACGAACCTCGCGCGCGAATTTCAACACGTTGAACGCCAAGACAGCCCATACTCCAAAAAAACGCATGATGCTGGAAAGGGATGGCAGGGGCGGAGGGTCTCGAACTCTCAACCTCCGGTTTTGGAGACCGGCGCTCTAGCCAATTGAGCTACGCCCCTATTCCGTACCAGCATGGAAAGCGCCTTCCACACTTTGCAGCGCCGAATGTCAAGTGCCTGGGTGGCCTGGAGACGCTTTACGGGGGGCGGATGCAAGGGTGAGGCATGGAGCGGGTGACGGGAATCGAACCCGCACAGCCAGCTTGGAAGGCTGGGACTCTACCATTGAGCTACACCCGCGGCTGGGCCATCGTTAGGCCAAATCCCCCCGGTGAGGCAAGAGCGGGCGTGTGGCGCGGCGGCCACAGGCGTGCTCCAAGTTTTGTGAACGGAGAGTGTCTGTTTTATTAACGATCATCTGGTTATAATGTAGGCAGAATATTTGTGGCCTGGCTCTCCAGGGGGTTGGGCGGGTGCGCCGTCTGGAATTTAGCTGGTTGCAGTAGCTCTGCGTTCAAGAATTGCCTGTTTCAAGGGTTGCCGGAATGTTTGGCTGTTTAGCGAAGAAATGCCGCCTGCGGCTGAGCCGGGGGCCTTGCGGTACCGGTGCCAACGGCGCGGGTGGGCTGCTGCGCCGGTTTGTGCGGGCGCGCCGGGCTGTCACCGCGGTTGAGTTTGCGCTCATCGGCTCAGCTTTTTTCATGTTCGTGTTCGGAATTTTTGTCGTATCGACCGATTTGTTCTGGCAGCTGACCCTGGATGATGCCGTGCGTGTTGCCGCCCGGCAGGTGGAGATTGGCAAAATCACCACCGGGAGCGCATTCCTAAATGCCGTTTGCGGGGAATTCGGCGTCGCCGCGCCGGCTTGCGCGACACGGCTGCAATATTCCGTTCAGGGCGGCACCTATTTTGGCACGGGCGGCATTACCCCGGTGGCTCTCAGCAGTGCGGGCAACCTTGCCGCGCCGAGCCAGTTTTCGGGCGTTTTGTTAAGCTCCAGCGCCGGGGCGGTATTTCTGCTGGTGCAGGTTGCCTATCCGCTGCCCTTCCAGGTGCTGCTGCTGCCCAACGGTGTCGCCACGGAAAATGGCACGCCATCATTATATTCGGTGGTGTCTGGAGTGATGGTGCCATGATGAGACGATTGTTTTTCGCCCGCCGTGGTGTTGCCGCCGTTGAATTCGCGCTTGTGGTGCCGGTGCTGCTGCTTTTGTTCATAGGCACGATCGAGATCATCACCCTCTACCGGACCGAGACCAAGCTGAACGCCATGACCATCACCCTGGCGCAGATGGTGGCGGGAGAGAGTGCCGCGACCGCCAACGGCGTTACGCAGCTTGCCTCCAGCGGTGCCAGCGCGCTCTCGGTGCAAAGCATCTGCCAGGGTGCCATTCAGGGGCTGGCGCCCTTTCCGCCCGAGGGCATGACCGTGAAAATTGTCGGCGTCACGCTGGAATCCAACAAGAATGGCGCGCCCACCACCGCTTCTGTCTACAGTACCACCCCTGCCTACGATATGTGGGAGACGGATTATTCCGTGTCCGGTGGCAATTGCAATGTGACCAGCAGCAACACTGCCGCCGCCATTGGTTATACCGGGGCGGTGAATCTGGCCACCACCTCGCCGCCCAGCACCACCGGCACCAGCGGCTACTCCGGCCTGCTGGTTTACCCGTGCGACAGCGCGATTATTGTAAACGCAACCCTTACCTATCCTGGGATCATGGGCATTTTTCTGAATACGCGGCCCAGCCTTTCCCAGTGGGCATTCACCCGGTGGATTTACGGCAGCGCCCAGACCGAGTTGCAATGCTCATCCTCTGATTCAGGGTGTTATGTTCATTACGCCGCCAAGCAGACCTGCAACAGCGCGAATACCGCAAATTGAGAAGGAGGCCAGCGCCATGATGTCTTTCCTCACTCGCTTCCGCCGCAGCAGGCGCGGCGCCACCGCCGTGGCGCTGGCCATCATGTTCGTGCCGATGGTTATTGCCGCCAGCGCCGCGGTGGATATCTCCCGCGCTGTTTCTGCCCACACGCAGTTGCAGGCCGCCGCTGACGCCGCCGCCATCGCCGGGGCAGGGGCATGGCAGACATCGGAATCCTCGACCGTGGCGCAAAACACCACGACCGTTGCCTTCACCGGAACCGGGCAGAAGCTGTCTAACTTCATTTCTGGCGGCACGCCCACCGTGGAGCTGACCTGCACGGGCAGTACGACCCAATGCGGCGGCACGGCGGCGTATGCCACCTCCACCTCCACCTATAACTGCCCGGCCACGTCTGAATATTGCGTGGTGGTCACCGCCAGCGGCACGATGCATAATTCGCTCTTCGCCTGGTTGATTCCCTCCACATTGCTGAATGTCACCAGCATTGCCTCGGCCTCGTTCCCGGCGCAGACCATTTCAGGCAAGAACATTCCGCCCAGCCCCGGTTTTGGTTCAGCCGGTGATGTGAGCGGTATTTATGCCTATGCGGTGCCAATGTCTGGCGGCACGCCGAATTACACCAAGACACCCACACCCAACGCCGCCTGCAATAACTATAGTTCAATAGGCCCGCTGGCGCTGTTAAGCTCTTCCTCCGTTGCCGGCACCACCTGCAATTATTTGTTTATAGCACTTTCCACCAGCTCCGGCACGGCCGGCACCGGCGGCTCGATTACTTTGCAGCAAAACCAGCCGATCTCGTTCAGCTTCATCAACTACACCGGCGCCAACGGCTATCATTCCTCGAACTATTATCAGACCAACACGCAGCTTTATGTATCGACAACCAAGGGCCAGACCGGGACCTATTACGCGAACGGCTTCCAGGCGCCGATCTATACGACGAAAACCTATACATGTTTCGGGGGTGACTCAGACACTGTTTGCCCCACCAACGTCAAGGCAAGCTCAAGGACTATCTCATCCACCGGCACTGCGGGCACAAATTCGAGCTGCTCCGGCCCCTACTACAACTACTATGGCCAGGAATATTACGACTGCACAACCACTGTCGTTACATTTTCTCAATCCCCACCGCTAACCGGAGAATGCCCGGATAGCACCTTGTATGGCTCGCTGGACCCGCTGGGTACCGTCTCCTCCAGCAATGCAAGTGGCGTGAGCAGTGCCGGGGTGCCGGCGGTGGATGGCCTCAACTCGTTCTCCTCGGCTTACGAAGTCGAGGGCTATCCGACGACCTATGAAGCCAACCACGCGCTGGTGCCGTTTGTGGCCACCACCTTGCAAACCCAGTCTAAATCGTATGGGAAAAAGACCTATTATATAACCGCCATCTGCCCGAACTACGAAACCTCGGGCACCGATGTTGCCGGAAACAATTACAACACCACGATCAGCGCGCCGATAAGCTCCACCTATTCAGCCGACACGGGTTGGACAAACCTGAACATCTTCTCCACCGCTTTCCCCGGCCAGAATTACGGTGATAGCTCTTCAACGAATGCGGCGGCGGTTGGTACCGTGAACCCCGCTGTGGATAATACTGGCCGGTATGCGTCTGGTTCCGTATCGATGACAAGTAACACAGGCGATATTTACCCGCCGGCGATTGCCGGCTGCACCCCAGCCGGCAACACGTCTGATGGCGGGGTGACCACCTCGCCCAGTGCCTGGTGGAACTGGCATGGCAGCAATACCGGCAATTGCGGAAATGAATCCGGTGCCAACCAGGGTGCTTTCGTTTCAACGCCAGGCCAAGCGCAATTCAGCAATTGCAACCTCGTGATTCAAGATCTGGGCAACGCAGTGCCAACAAATGGCAACAACCAGGCTCTGCTGCCAGATTATTATCTCCTTGTAAGGAACCCTGCGGGCGCCATCGTCGGGCTGGACCCGATCTGGGACGGGCAGAGCTTTCCAGACGTGATGGGCGGTGTCATCACCAACAATCTGAACGGGTTGAACCCGAACATAACCGTCG
Organism: Pseudomonadota bacterium; assembly: GCA_021808205.1. The sequence continues at coordinate 5,498 of JAKBCD010000069.1, forward strand.
TCGGCTCAACTGTTTACGACGGGGATGTCGCGGCCACCTATAACAGCTCGGGCGGGCTCGTCACGTATGGGTTTACGCCGCCGTCAAACGGGTCTTATACGCTTACCTCCGGCCCTTATTCGGGGGATACGGTTTATTATGAAACGCCCGCCGCGCGCGGGGGCGGGGTTGTTGACTTCGACCTGCCGCCGGATACCTCCAACACATGCTACAATCCGCAGGATAACGGCAACGCCGCCAACACGGTGGCGCTGCAAAACGGCACAACCGACAAGAACGGCAATTCCACCCCCACCACCTTCACCACTACGGGCGACCAGAATAACGGCTCGCCGGTGGACCCTGTGGCCAACCCGCAGCTGGGCGCAATTTTGTGCAGTGCGGCCAAACCGCACACCTACGCGCTATACTGGAACGATTTGGGCACATACGGCTCGGACGATCTGGGCTACTGGAACGCGATCGTCGCGTTTACATGCTCCACACCGTCTTCTACCGCCGCGGGGGGCGGGCCGATCACGCTTTCCGGGTAGGGGCTGGTGGTTATGTTTTGAACGTCGCGCCGGGTGTTGGTGCGGGCGGCCGGACTTGAACCGGCACAGGGCTAGGCCCCAACGGATTTTAAGTCCGGTGCGTCTACCGATTTCGCCACGCCCGCACGGGGCCTGTTTAGCGATTCTGGCGCTCCGGTCAAACAGCGGCTGAGGCCCTCTGGCGCGGCTATCGCCCGCATGGTTGCGCGGCAGGCATCGCAGCCAGGTGAGTGTGATAGTCAGGCGGTGTGGCCGTCTTCCTCGAAATCGCTCTGATCGGTTTCAAACAGGTCCTGCAATTCCTTTGCGGCGTCCTGCGCGGTTTGGATCAGCCTGCCCTCGTCATTTCCAAAAGCATAGGTCTCGTGCAAAATCTGGTCATCGTGCCTGCGAAACAGCTCGATCGCGCGTTTGGCACGCGCCGCGGGTATCTCCAGCTCCTCAAGCACAATTTCGGTTAACCGCAGCGAAGAAAAAAACGTCTCGCGTACAAACAGATCAACCCCGGCCGCCATCAGCCGGTGCACATGGTGGCGGTTGCGCGCCCTGGCCACCACGCGCACTTGCGGAAATTTCCGGCGCACCATTTCCGCCACGGCCACGCTGGCGTCCATGTCATCCAGTGCCAGCACCAGCACTTTCGCGCTCTCCGCCCCGGCGGAGCGCATCAGCTCCTCCCGGGTGGGGTCACCGTAAAACACTTTCACGCCAAAACGGCGGATGAAATCCACCTGGGCGGAGCTGCGGTCCAGTGCGGTGAAGCGGATTTTCTGCATTGCCAGCACCCGCCCGATGATTTGCCCCACACGGCCAAAACCGCAGATGATGACGGGGGTTGCCTGCACATCTTCCAGCCGGTCGAACGGGCGCTGCTGTTTCCTTGCTTCCAGCCGCGGCATAACCAAGCGCTCTGAGAGGGAGAACAGCACGGGGGAGAGCATCATCGAAAGCGCGATGACCAGGGTTGCCTCCGCCGCCAGGGATTTGTTCAACGTGCCTTCCGCCACGGCGGCGGCAAACAGCACGAACCCGAATTCGCTGCCTTCCGGCAGGGCCAAGGCAAACCGCAGAGCCGCCCCGGCAAGCCGCCGCCGCAGATAGCTGACCGCAAAGGCAATGCATGCCTTCACCAGCGTGAGCCCGGCTAGCAGCAGCAAAATCTCCAGCGGCCGGCTGAACAGCAGGCCAATATCCGCCGACATGCCGACGGAGATAAAGAAAAACCCAAGCAGCAGGCCCTCGAAGGGCGCGATGTCAGCCTGCAATTCGTGCCGGTAATCGGAATCCGAAACCATCACCCCCGCCAGGAACGCGCCCAGAGAGGCGGAAAGCCCCGCCCAATTCGCCAACGCTGCCGTGCCCACCACCAGCAGCAACGCCGTGGCGGTGAACACCTCCGGCACCTTGGCTGCCGCCACCATGCGAAAGAGCTGTGGCACCAGCAGAATGCCGGCGCTCAGAATCACCGCCACAGCCGCCGCACCGCGCCCTACGTCTTCCCA
>JAKBCD010000070.1 GCA_021808205.1 Pseudomonadota bacterium
GATGGCAAGAAACGGCAGATACGCCGCGACATCCTGATGGAACAGCCGGGAATAGACGAAGCCGATGGCGCCGATCATCACCGCGGTGGACAGCGTGAGCCAGAAAGGCCCCAGCAGCGAGCCGCGGTAGCGGAGCCGGATGTCAAACAGGCTGAGTGTCCATACCAGGGGCCAGAGGCGCAGGCTCTCCCGCAAATCCTGCACGGCCGCCAGGGCACGGCCGCGCCAGCAATGGGATGCCGCGATAATGACGGGCTGGGGGGAAGACCTGGCGGGTCGCAAAAGGCCAGCCTCAGCCTGGCCGGAATCCGGCGCGAGCATATTCATGTGCTGCCGATAGCTGAACCGGGCTGCGGCTTCAACGGCCGCCTTCATACATGACAGGGAGTTTATGCCCGGGGCCCAGACAAAATCTCCTTTTCCAGAGCGTTACGCGCTTGCCACCGGTCAACGGGCGATGATGCGCAATTGCGGCGTTTCGCTGATCAACACATCCGCCCCCGGCGCGAGCGCGGACATCGCGGTCCCGGGTGGCGCCACCAAAGATTTTACCGACCCATCGGGCATCTGCACCACAACCTCCTGCGCCGTCGCGTTTTGCCCGGCAGCTGGTTCGCCCAGGGTTTGCAGCACCTGCCCCAGCGCCAGCCCAGCCGAAACCTGCCGCACCGCGAGCACCCTGGCCGGGTAAAGTTGCTGCTCTGGTGCCGCCACCCGGCGTACGGTGGGGTGTGGTGCCGCACAGCCCGCCAGCAGAACAAGGCCGCCCGAAAGAAACAGAATCGCGGAGATGCGCATGGCTGAAGGCTAGCACGGCCGCTGCGGCATCTGATAGCGCCGGGCCATGCAGGTTTTTCTTGCCCACAGATTCGGCCTAGTTTAAGAGGTTACAATGCCTTTTTTAAGCCATCATTGAGCGAAATACCATAACGCAATGGTGGGCAGGCTGCGTGGAGGCTTTAAACCTTGGGTGCAAGCAGAATCCTGGACCGTGGCTTTTTACAAAAAGCCGCAAGATTGAAGCCTGGGCTTGCAGCCGGTGGCATTGGGTTGGTGTTGCTTTCCGCCTGCGCCGGGGGCGAGCATGGCGCTGGCTACACCAGCGAGACCACTGCCTATTACCTCGCACATGCCGCGCATAATTATAACCCGCCTGGCCCGCCTGGCGACCCCTGGGGGCCTTATATCCAGATCGCCGCCCAGCATTTCGACGTGCCGGCGATGTGGATCCGCCAGGTGATGCGTGTGGAATCCGGCGGGCATGAATATAGCGGCGGGCATCTTATCGTCTCCTCCGCCGGGGCGATGGGGCTGATGCAGCTCGAACCCGGCACCTACCAGGAAATGGCGGAGCGTTACGGCCTCGGTGATGATCCGTTCAACCCCTATGACAATATCATGGCGGGTGCGGCCTATATCCATGAAATGTACCAAATCTACGGCTCGCCAGGGTTTCTGGCCGCCTATAACGCCGGGCCCGGGCGGCTTGATTCCTTCATCAACAGCCATGAACCCCTGCCGGACGAGACGGTCAATTACGTCGCGATGATCGCCCCGAATATCGACGGCTATTATCCGCAGCGCCGCTCCACCGCGGACGAGCTGGCGTTGAACACCGAGCCCATGGGCGGCGGCGGCATTCTGCCGAGCGGCTTCACGCCCGAGGCGCCAACCCCCGCAGAGCTTTCCGCCCCGGTGCAAATCGCCTCGCTGGCGCCGGTTTCCACACCAGTTGAAGACGATTCACCCGCGCCCGTCACGGTGCCGGTTTCTTCCATCATGCCGCAGGTGGCGCAAATCCAGACCGCGCAGGCGCAAAGCATGCCGGTGCAGAATGTGCCGGTGCAGGTGGCATCCATCCAGCCGCCGGTGCCCATGCCCCCATATGTGCCAGCACCGCCCCCTGCCCCGGTTGTGCATTATGTGCCAGCGCCTCCGCCCGCACCTGTGCGCATGGCATCCAGCTCAGCCATTTACACGCCCTACAGCGCCCCGCTGCCTCCACCGCCGCAAATCAGCCAGCATAATTTCTCGCTTATCCCGCCCGCCATGGCGGATACACCGCCAGCGCAGGACGTGTCTTTCAATTCCGGCCATCATAGTTGGGGCATCCAGGTGGGGGCGTATGACAGCCCCTCCAACGCCAGGGCAGCCCTGGGCATGGCGGAACTCACCGGCGCCAGTATCCTCACCCGGGCACAGCCGGTGGTGATGACCATCCACACCGGCAGCGGCACCAAATATCGCGCCCGCTTCGTGGGGTTGCAGCATGAAGAGGCGGTGAATGCCTGCACCCGCCTCTCCGGCGGGCCAACCGGCTGCGTGGTGCTCTCGCCGGACGCGCAGTCCTGAGCGTCTGAGCCCTCACACCGCCCCGTTGGCGAGCAACGTGGCGCGCACCGCATCTTCTGGCACATCGCCGCTGGTGAAAGCCCGGCCAATGCCGCGTGTGAGCACGAAATGTAACTTGCCGCCGCGGTTTTTCTTGTCCAGCTTCATATGCGCCAGCAGATGTTCGGCGGGCAGGTCCGCAATCCGCACTGGCAGCCCAGCCTCAGTCAGATGCTGGGCGATGCGCGGCGTGTCCTCCTGCGGGGCCAGGCCCAAAGAGGCGGAGAGATGTGCGGCCAGCACCAGCCCGATGGCCACCGCCTCGCCATGCAGCAGCCCGCCGCCATAGCCGGTTTCGGCCTCCAGCGCATGGGCGAAAGTGTGGCCCAGATTCAGCAGCGCGCGGCCATCATTCGGCTTGGTCTCGCGCTCGTCATCGCCCACCACGCCAGCCTTGAACCGCACGGCGTACTCGATCGCCTCGGCCAGCGCGTCTTTGTCTCCGGCCAGCAGCGCCGCGCCATGCGCCTCGCACCATTCGTAAAACGCGGCATCGGCGATCAGCCCGGCCTTCACAATCTCGGCGTAGCCTGCTGCACGCTCCCGCCGCGGCAGCGTTTCCAGCACGCCAGTATCGGCCAGCACCAGCAGCGGTTGGTAAAACGCGCCGATCAGGTTTTTGCCATGCACGGAGTTGATGCCGGTCTTGCCGCCCACGGAGCTATCCACCTGCGCCAGCAGGGTGGTGGGGATTTGCACGAACGGCACGCCCCGCATGGCGGCAGCGGCGGCAAACCCCGCCAGATCCCCCACCACCCCGCCGCCCAGGGCGATGATGGTGGTTTTGCGGTCTATCTTCGCGGCCAGCAGATCATCCATCAGCGCTTGGAAGGAGCTGAAGCTCTTGGATGCCTCGCCCGGCTTCACGGTGAAGCTTTCATGGGCGATGCCAACCTCCTCCAGGCTGGTTTGCAGCGTGGGCAGATGCAGCTTCGCCACGGTCTCATCCGTCACGATGAAGCAGCGCGGCTGCGGCAGCAGCGGCGCCATCAGCGCCCCGGCGCGCGCCAGCAGCCCTTCGCCGATCAGCACGTTGTAACTGGCGTCGGAAAGTTTCACCTCCACCTTGCGGGGCGGTTGATAGCGCTCAACGGCTTGGGCGACTTTGGCGGTGGTCACGTGCTGGGGGTCCTCTGATCCGTCGATGATGATATCCGCCAGCGCATAAACCGGGCTGCGCAACGCGGAAAGCTGTTCCAATATCTCGGCCGGATTGCCGGCATTCAGCAAGGGCCGGTGGGTACGCCCGGCGGTGCGCTGCACCAGCACCGGCACGGGGCAGCGCAACCAGACAGAGGTGGCGCGCTTGGCAATGGCGGCGCGGGTCTCTGGGTCCATGAACGCCCCGCCGCCGGTGGCCAGCACGATCCGCCCATTGCTGAGTAAACGCTGGATCACCCGTTTTTCTCCGGCACGGAACGCGGCCTCGCCATGGGCCTTGAACATCTCGGCAATACTCATCCCCGCCGCGCGCTCGATCTCCTCATCGGCATCATGGAAAGGCAGGCCAAGCAGTGCGGCCAGGCGCTTGCCGATGGCGGTTTTGCCCGCGCCCATAAGGCCGACCAGCACGATGCTGCGCTGAGAGACCGGGGCAATTTGACTATTGAGTGGCATCGGCGCGCAGGCTTATCACATAGCGGAGATGACGCCAGATGGAAGCGTGGAAGCCTTTTTGGAAATGCTGGCCGCCGAGCGCGGGGCGGCGGCCAACACGTTGGCCGCTTATCTGGCGGATTTAGATGATTTCTCAGGGTTTCTGGGCCGCGCCAGGCCGGTTTCCCAAGCCAATGCGGGCGATGTCGCGGGGTATATGCAAAGCCTTGGCAGCTGCGGCATGGCGGCCAGAACCCAGGCGCGCAGGCTTTCGGCCCTGAAGCAATTCTTCCTCTTTCTGCTGCGCGAGGGCGCCAGAGAGGACAACCCCGCCGCCGAGGTGAGTGCGCCCAAGCTGCCCAAAGCCTTGCCGAAATATTTAAGCGAGAGCGAGGTGGATTCGCTGCTGGCGGCCGCACGTGGCATGGAAGGGCTGCCGGGGCTGAAAGCTCAGGCGGGGCTGGAAATTCTCTACGCCACCGGGTTGCGCGTGACGGAGATGCTGTCGCTGCGCGCCGGTGCCCTCACCACCGACGCGATGATGCTGCTGGTAAAGGGCAAAGGCGGGAAGGAGCGCATGATCCCGCTGTCGGACGCCGCGCGCACCGCCGCCGCCGCCCTGCGCGCCGGCTCACCGCTCAAGGCGCGCTACCTCTTTGCCGGGCGGGATATTTCTCAGCCCATGACCCGCCAGGGCTTCGCGCTATTGCTGAAACAGGCGGCGATCGAAGCAGGGCTGGACCCGGCAAGGCTCTCCCCGCACGTGCTGCGCCATTCCTTCGCCTCGCACCTGCTGGCGCACGGGGCGGATTTGCGGGCGCTGCAAAAACTGCTCGGCCATGCGGACATCGCCACCACCGAGATTTATACCCATGTGCTGGCGGAACGGCTGCAAAAGCTGGTGCAGGCGCACCACCCTTTAGCCGCTAAACCGGCAGGCGGCTGAACAGCTCCAGCCTCAGTCTTGTAAACAACGTGCCACGCTGGCGGGTTTCATGCGCGCGGATATAATCGCGCATCGCTCCTGGCATTTTACGCGGGGCCGCAACCGGCGCGGCACAGCCCTGGCGCACGCCCGCCCAGGCCGCGCCAAAACAGCCATGCCGCGCCGCGATCAGCCCATACCCCAGCAGCCAGAGCGCCAAGGCCAGCCAGCCCTGCCGCCACTTGCGCGCGATAACCAGCCGGTTGCGGATGAAATGCACCATCCGCGCACCCTGCCAGCGCACCCGGCCCTCGGCGGCGGGGGCATGGATCACCGCCAATTGCCCGTCATAAGCCACCCGCCAGCCGCGCGCGATGGCGGCCAGGCAGAAATCATACTCCTCCCAGGTGAAGAAGAAGCTCTCGTCGTAACCGCCCACGGCTTGCCAGGCGGCACGGCGGATGGCGTGCCCGGCGCCAACAAAGGTGGTGGCGGCAAACCGGCCCCGGTAGCGCGGCAGCAACGCCTTGGGGTACCCCCAGCTTTTTAGGGCCTGCCCCTGTCCATCCGCCGCCAGAATGCAGAAGCCGATGGCGCCCAGCTCTGGTGTGTTTTCAAACCGCCGCAGCGCGCCCGCCACCACATATTCATCGGCAAAGCGGGCATCGTTATCCAACCCCACGATCATCCGCCCATGGCCAAGAGCTGCCAGCATATTACGCCCGGCCGCCACGCCGCGGTTTTCCGCCGCGGCGTACAGCGCGAAGCCCGGCCTCTGGCCAAAACGCGCCGCCAGAGCGTGCAACATATCCGCTTCAGAGCCCTGGTCCAGCACCGAAACATGAAACCGCCCGCCTCTCTGCGTCAGCGCGGATTCGATGGCGGTTTTCGTTTCCTCCAGCCGCCCCAGGCACAGAATGGTGATGTCAGCATCGTATCCCCCCGGGGCGGGCCTCTGGCCAGCCAGCAGGCGCGGCGCCTCAGCAGGCATTGGCCTGGCCAAAAAGCACCGGCAAGGTGCGTAGCAGAATCGCGATATCCAGCCCCACGGACCAGTTCTGGATATATTCAAGGTCGCTGGCCAGCCGGTGCTCCAGCGCGGTGAGGCTGCGCGTCTCTCCCCTTTGCCCGCGCACCTGCGCCAGCCCGGTGATGCCCGGCTTCACCCGGTGGCGCAGCCGGTAGAGTTTCAGCGCGTTTTCAAAGCTGATGCCTTCCACTGTGGTTTCCGGCGCGTGCGGGCGCGGGCCAACCAGCGACATCTCCCCGCGCATCACATTCACCAGCTGCAGCAATTCATCCAGCGAGGTGCGGCGCAAGATGCGGCCAAGGGGCGTAACCCGGGCATCGCCCAACCGGGCCTGTGCAAACGCAACGCCCGGCGCGTGCCGCATGGTGCGGAATTTCAGCACCGTGAACGACTGCCCTTGCGCGCCGACCCGGCGCTGGCGGAAGATCACCGGGCCCGGGCCGCTGGCACGCACCGCCAGAGCGATGATACCCAACAGCGGCGCGCACAGCACCAGCAACAGCGAGGCAACGGCGACATCAAACCCCCGCTTCACTATATGCCGGGAAGTGATCAGCTCGTCTGTTACCACCGGCACCAGCTTGCAGCCGCCGGTGCGGGCGCACAGCATCTCAGGCAAATTGGCGGAGAGGTCGAAGGCAAGCCAGATCCGCGCCGGGTAGGTCAGCAGCTCCTGCAGCAGGGCTTTCTGCGGAGCATGGTCGAAGGCGTCCAGCGCGGGGTGATGGACAAACACCACATCCTGCACGATCTGGCTGGAAAAATTCTGCAAAAGCTCGGCGGCATCATGCAGTTCCGGCCAGGCGCCCGGCTCACGCGGGGCGGAGAGATACAACACCCCGGCAATGCGGGAGGGCAGGTTTTGCTCCGCCAGCGCCAGGGCTAGGTCAGGCGGGCAACGGTCGTAGCACACCACCAGCGTCGCACCGGCGCTGGCGGCGGCGGCATGGGCGGGCAAGGCCACGCGGATGAGCAATAGCAGCCCAGGCGTGGCGGCAAGGTCTGGCAACGTCCAGTGCCGGAGCAGAATGCCCGGATGGTTCAGCAGCACCGCCAGCCCCAACAGCGCAATGGCGGTGGCCAGAAAGGAGGCGGCGACGATGCCGCCCTGGCGCCAGCGTTCCTTGGTTGCGTATCCGCCATGAGACGCGGCGAGCCCAACCGCAAAAGTCGCCAGAATGGCCCAGAACAACAAATAACGCGGCAAATACTCAGTGGCCTGCCCAAGTGCCGCGCCCAGCAGCGGCAGCACCAGGATGACCGCCATATCCAGCACCGGCAGAGCCCAACCAGAAACAATCGGCAAAAAATCAACGTAAGGTTGTTTTTTTAACCAGGTTTTTCCTGCGAATTTGGCGTTGGCGCGAATCTCAACCACAAGCAACCGCTCCCTGGTTGCAATAGTTAACGTTTCATTACTTAAAGTTGAGTTAGCGGAAAACGAAGCGCTTGGAAAGCAGGTAGTTGAAAATAAGTCCGGCGGCAGACCCCGCGGCAATGCCGATGACCGGATGCTTCACCACCAGCGGCGAAAACGCCACCAGCAGAAAAAAGGTGCCGCGGTTAAAAACGA
>JAKBCD010000071.1 GCA_021808205.1 Pseudomonadota bacterium
AATGGAAGATCAGCCCTATCGACGAAAAGGCGCTGAAGCATTTCGACGACTACACCAAGGCCCGCAACGCCATGTTGATGGGCTCCGACAGCGCCGCCGCCCCCTGGCTGGTGGTGCGCGCAGACGACAAGAAAGCTGCGCGCCTGGCCATCATCGCCGATCTGATCACCCGTATCGACTATAAGGACGCCTCGCCCCACGACGTCGACAATCAGCTGGTCTGCCGGTTCGATGAAACCTGCCTGACCAACGGTATGCTGGCGAGTTGACTTTCCTGGCCGCCGCCTCTCATCTCCTCGCATGAGCGACTTTGCGAAAATCCTCCCCGCCATGTCCTTCAATGCGGATGGCCTGGTGGCCGCCATTGCCCAGCAGCACGATACCGGCGAAGTGCTGATGCTGGCCTGGATGAATGCGGAGTCGGTTAAGGAAACCCTGCGCACCGGCGAGGTCTGTTATTTCTCCCGCTCCCGTCAGAAGCTTTGGCGCAAAGGCGAAACCTCCGGCCAGGTACAAAGCCTGGTGGAGATGCGAATCGATTGCGACGGCGATGCGTTGCTCCTGCTCGTGGAGCAGAAAGGTGTGGCCTGCCACACCGGCCGGCGCAGCTGTTTCTACACCGCCCTGCGCAATGACGAATTGACCGAGATCGCCTCGCCGCAGGTCCATCCCGACACACTTTACCGCCACACTTGATCCAGAGCCGGTAATTGGCGAAATAATCCCGGAACCAGAAAGCCTCAGGAACACGCTATGCCATCCAGAATGCCGAAACTGCCCGCTTTGCGCCCGCTGATTGCCGCTGCGGCATTGGCATTGGGGCTGGGGGCCCTTGCCGTCAGCCGCACAGCGACAGCGGCGGACACGCAAGACTATCCTGCCGCCTCGCTCTCGCCCCCTACGGACCCGGCAGCCCTGATTGCCCGCGGCAAATATCTGGTCACCGCGGCGGATTGCATGCCCTGCCATACCGGCCCCGGCCATGCGCCGTTCTCTGGCGGGCTGATAATGCAAACCCCCTTTGGCGGTCTCTCCAGCCCCAACATCACCCCAGACAAAGCCACCGGCATCGGCAACTGGACTGATGCGCAATTCTACAACGCGCTGCATTACGGCACCTCTCCGGGCCGGAATTTCCTGGTGTTTCCGAAATTTCTCTACCCGGCAATGCCTTATACCTCCTACACCAAGCTCTCTTACCCGGATGTGATGGCGATCAAGGCGTATCTTGACTCACTGCCGCCCGTATCGGCGCCGCGCCTGCCCAGTAGCCTGACATTCCCGTTCAACCAGCGGCCAGTGCTGCTGGGCTGGCGCATCCTGTTCTTCCGCCCCGGCCCCATGCACATGAACCCGGCCTGGGATGAGCATATGAAGAACGGTGCGTATCTTACCGTCGCTCTGGGCCATTGTGGCGAATGCCACACCCCGCGCAACATCATGGAAGCCATGATCCAAAGCAAAGCCTACGCGGGCGCACCTATCGACAATCTCTTTGCCCCCAATATTTCCTCCGATAAAGCCTTCGGCGTGGGTGGCTGGACGAAAGCTGACCTCGTTGCCTATCTGCATGACGACGGCAATATGGTGAAAGGTTCACCATATGGCGCCATGGGCGACATGACGGACCATTCCACGAGCCTTATCCCGGTCTCGGATGACCAGGACATCGCGACCTATCTGCAAACCGCCACCAAGCCGCAGCTTATCTTGCCAGCTCCAACAATTGTCGGCGCCGATGCCTCCATCGCGCGCGGCGAAAAACTCTATGCCACCAATTGTGCCGGCTGCCACGGCGCTACTGGCGGCGGTATGCCGCCAAAATTAGTGCCAAACCTGGCGGGGAACGACTCTGTTACCGCCGAGCTACCCTATAACGTGATCGGCGCCGTAATCGCCGGGCTGGATAGCTGGCAGAAGAATGGCCCCAAAATGCCGGCCTTCGGTGCGCAGTTCTCTGACCAGCAGATCGCCGATATCACTAATTACGTCCGCACCGCCTGGGGGAATAACAGCAACGCGGATGCGACCCCAGCCGAAGTGATGAAATTGCGCGGCATCGGCGAGCTGCCGCCGGCTGCCTCCCAGGCGGCCGACAAGCTGGGTTGCCCGCGCGTCTCATCCGCAGGCGGGGTGGATACGGTGGCCGACCCCGGCGACGGGCTACTGAACAGCTATCAGGGCGCTACGGCGGCGGCGATGCCCAACCGCACCGCCGCACTGATTGCGGCCGTGCGGGCAAATAACAGCTCGATCAGCCAAGCGGACCTCACCAACACCCTGGTGGCAGCATATTGCCCGGTACTGGCTAATACACCCGGCATGAGCCTCTCAGACAAACGAAACGCTCTGAAGGCGTTCATTGCCGCCGCACAGCCAATGATCAGCGCGCACTGAGAGGGCAAAGCCCGGGGCCCGGGGCCTTGGCATGACCAGAATCTTCATCATCGCTGGTGAGGCCAGCGGCGATGTGCTCGGTTTCAGGCTGATGCAGGCGTTGCGCGCACAGAACCCCGCCGTGACGTTCTCTGGTATCGGCGGCGCGCGGATGGCCGAAGCTGGGCTTGTCTCTATCTTCCCGATGCAGGAGCTGGCTTTGATGGGCCTAGCGGAAATCCTGCCGAACCTACTGAAGCTGAAAAAACGCCTGGCCCAGACCATCGAGGCCATCCGGGTACAAAAGCCCGATATTCTGCTCACCATAGACAGCCCCGGCTTTACCTTACGGGTGCTGAAGGCCGTCGGCACCAGCGGCCCGAAGCGCGTGCATTACGTCGCGCCGCAGGTCTGGGCCTGGCGGCAGGAGCGCGTGAAGCATTTTCCGGGATTGTGGGAGGAACTGCTCTGCCTGCTGCCCTTCGAGCCGGAATTCTTCGCTCAACATGGCCTGCATCCGGTGTTCACAGGCCACCCCGTGCTGGAATCCGGCGCTGACAAGGGCGATGCCGTCCGGTTCCGTGCCATCCATAATCTAAACCCAGATGCAGTACCGCTGGTGTTGATGCCAGGCTCGCGGGTGACGGAAACCAGGCGCCTGCTGCCGGTTTTCAAGGACACGCTGACCCTGTTGCAGCCGCAATTTCCAGGGCTGGCCCCGGTTTTGGCGGCGGCTTCTGGCATTGCCGAGGCGGTTGCTGCGCATACCGCGGACTGGCCGGTGAAGCCGATCATCGTGCGCGATGTCTCCGCGCGCTACGATGCCTTCGCCGCGGCAAAAGCGGCATTGACGAAATCCGGCACTTCGACGCTGGAGCTTGCCATGGCAGGCGTGCCAATGGCGGTAACCTACCGGGTGAACCCGATCTCCGCCGCCATTGGCCGGCGGCTGATCAAGGTACCCTATGTCGCGATGATTAATCTGCTCGCGGGCCGAGCACTGGTGCCGGAACTGCTGCAAGAGGATTGCCGGGCGGACCGCCTGGCCCAGACCGTGCTTGGCCTGCTGCGTGACCCCGCACAGGCCGCGGCCCAGCGGGCCGGGTTCGCCGCTGCCTTGGCTAGCCTGCAGGCGCCCGAAGGGATGCCATCGGCGGCCGCAGCGAAGGCGATTCTGCATCTCTCTTGAGTCGACCAAACAGCTCATTAACCATTTTTTGGTTAATTCATGACGAGGCTGTTTTTCTTAAAGCGTTGAACTTTTAGAGCGCGATGGCTTCAGGTTCGCTCACTTCAGGAGCGAGCCTGAAGTCTGAATCGCTCTCTATCTTATTGTTTTAGAGGGAGATTCACATTTAGAGCGGATCACGACGTGATTCGCTCTAAAAGCATCCGGCGCTAGCTGAATGCTCTAAACTTATGTCTGAGCGAGCAATTTCATGCGTTTATCTTGACGCCGCCGCGTCAATCTAAGTGCATATTGCTCTAAAAACCCTCGAAAGACGTCGCGCGCCTTCGTATAGACTGCTGAAGCGGAATCGGTTTCATCCGACGAGTCGAATCTCCTGTTTTAGGTCAGACCGTTAATTATTTGCTACCCTTCTGCCGCTCCCGTTTACTTCGCAGCGGCCAATGCCGCCTCCATGGCCGCGACGGCTGAAAGATTGATAATCCCGCGCGCCGTGGTGCTGGGCACGGCGATATGCAATGGCTTCTGCAGCCCCATCAGCATCGGCCCGACGGTTACGGCCTCGCCGGTTGCTTTCACCAGATTATAAGCGATGTTGGCAGAATCAATATTTGGGAAGATCAGCAGATTGGCGGTGCCAGTTAATGTTGAGTCGGGCAAGGCCTGCGAGCGGATCTGCTCGGCCAAAGCTGCATCGGCGTGCATTTCGCCGTCCACCTCCAGATTTGGGTCCATGGCGTGGATCAACCCCAGCGCCTTTCGCATTTTTCTGGCCGTTGGCGAGTTGGACGCGCCGAAACTGGAATGCGAGAGCAACGCCACCTTCGGGGCCATCCCGAAATGCCTTACCGCATCCGCCGCCATCAAGGTCATCTCGGCGACCTCCTCGCAGGTGGGGTCGACATTCACATGCGTGTCGCAGAAAAACAGCGGCCCGGCCTGCAAGATTAACGCTGTCATCGCATAAACCCGGCCGCTGCTGGATTTGCGCGGCACGATCGGCAATGCGTACTGGAACTGGCGCCACCAATCCCCCTTGCCGCCGCAGATGGCGGCATCCGCATCGCCCTGCTGCAGTAGCATCGCCGCCGCCACAGTGGGGCGTCTGCGAACATGCCGGGCCGCCGCATCCGGCGGGGTGCCACGCCTGCACACACGTTTTGAGTAGGCCGCCAGCAGGCGCTCATACAGCGCCGTGTCACGGTCGAGATCGATGATCTGCACATCTGCCCCTGGCGTGAGGCGCAGGCCAAGGGAATGGATCTTCGCCGTGATTGTCTCGGTATTGCCAAGCAAAATCGGCCTAGCCATGGCATCGTCCACCACACTCTGCACGGCGCGCAGCGTGCGCTCATCCTCGCCCTCGGCATAGACGATGCGAGGTTTGGTCTTGCGCGCTACCTCAATAACCGGGCGTAGCAGCTGGCCGGAGCGGTAAACGAAGCGCTCAAGCTCGTGCATATAGGTTTCGAAATTGACAATCGGCTTGCGGGCGACGTTCTCATCCATCGCCGCCTGCGCCACGGCGGGCGCCACATGCAAGATGAGCCTGGGGTCGAAGGGTTTGGGAATGATGTAGTCCGGCCCGAATTTAGGCGCCCGCCCGCCATAGGCGGCGGCCACGGTATCAGATGCCTCGACCTGGGCCAGATTGGCGATGGCGCGGGTTGCCGCGAGCTTCATGCCCTCGGTGATCGCCGTGGCCCGCACATCCAAGGCACCCCGGAAGATGAAGGGAAAGCAGAGAACATTGTTAACCTGATTCGGCATGTCCGACCGGCCGGTGGCCATGATCGCGTCCGGGCGCACGCGCCGCACGATCTCAGGCATGATCTCGGGCTCGGGGTTGGCGAGAGCGAGGATAAGCGGGTTGGGGGCAAACAGATGCAGCCACTCTTCCTTCAGCACGCGCGGGGCGGAGAGGCCAAGAAAGATATCCACGCCGGAGAGCACCTCGGAGAGGCTGCGCGCACCCGTCTCACGGGCCACATCCACCAAAGTCGGGTCCAGATTGGGCCGGCCCTTATACACCACGCCGTCCTTGTCGGTCATGGTGATGTTCTCGGGCTTCGCTCCCAGCGCCTTGAGGATACTCACGCAGGAAAGTGCCGCGGCCCCCGCGCCGGAGGTGACGATCTTCACGTCCTCGATCTTCTTGTTCTGCACGATCAGGCTGTTCAGCACCGCTGCCCCCACGATGATCGCGGTACCATGCTGGTCGTCATGGAAAACCGGAATCTTCATCTTTTCGCGCAGCGTCTGCTCGATCTTGAAGCATTCCGGGGCCTTGATGTCCTCCAGATTGATACCGCCGAAGCTGGGCTCCAGCCGGGCGACGGTTTCGATGAACTTTTCGGGGTCTTGCTCGTCGATCTCGATATCGAAAGAGTCGATCCCGGCGAATTTCTTGAACAGGACGGCCTTGCCCTCCATTACCGGCTTGCCGGCAAGTGCTCCGATATTGCCCAGCCCCAGCACCGCCGTGCCGTTGGTGATCACGGCGACAAGATTGGCGCGGGAGGTGAGGTCAAAAGAGAGGTCCGGCTCCTCCTTGATCGCATCGCAAGCGGCGGCGACACCAGGCGAATAGGCCAGCGAGAGATCCCGCGAGGTTTCCATGCGCTTGGTGGCGACGATGGAGAGCTTTCCTGGCCTGGGGAAGCGATGGTATTCCAGCGCCGCCTTGCGTAAGTCGTCATCCATGCCCAACTCCCTCTCCGTTATAGACGCTCTAACGGTTTCATGGCCCAAGCAAGCCGGGGAGGCAACATGCCCCGCCATGAGTTTTCCGAAGGCCAGTTTTTCAGGAAGGAGAGTTTGGTGCGGTCGAGAAGACTCGAACTTCCAAGGGGTTTCCCCCACAAGCACCTCAAGCTTGCGCGTCTACCATTTCGCCACGACCGCATCGAGGCCGGGAGCCTATAGACCATGATTTCAGGGCCTGCAATATCTGAAAAAATGAAGGAAAACCAAGCCACCTGGGAGGTTTCGCCGGGCCTGACGGATTACGATATCGCCATCGCTAGAATGCAGGAGCGGATTACCGCCATCCGCGAAGGCAGGGCTGGGGAGCTGGTCTGGCTCGTCCAGCACCCGCCGCTTTACACCGAGGGCACCTCCGCCAAGGCGGCGGATTTGCAGGATCCGACGCGCTTTCCCACCTTCAAGGCAGGGCGCGGCGGGCAATGGACCTATCACGGCCCCGGCCAGCGCGTGGCTTATGTGATGCTGGATTTAACCCGCGCCCATGGCAGCGTGCCGGCACGCGATGTGCGCTGCTTTGTCGCCGGGCTGGAACGCTGGGTGATCGAGACTCTGAAGGAATTCGGCGTGAAAGGCGAAATACGAGAGGGGCGCGTCGGCATCTGGGTGGATCGGCCTGATGGGCGAGAGGAGAAGATCGGCGCCATCGGCGTGCGAGTCTCGCGCTGGGTAACCTGGCATGGACTGGCCTTGAACGTGGCACCCGATCTCTCCCACTTCAGCGGCATCGTACCCTGTGGCATCGCTGAACATGGCGTCACCAGCCTGCAGGCGCTGGGTGTGCAGGCCGGCATGAGCGATGTGGATGCGGCGTTGAAACGCAATTGGGGCAAGGTTTTTGGATGAAAGCCAACGAGCGAAAGCCGGTTTGCGTGACGCTGACACGCGCGCCAGTGCGCCCCATATGAACATCATGAAACTTTCCGTGCTCGACCAATCCCCCATCCGCTCCAACGCCTCGCCGGATGTCTCCATTCGCGAATCAATCGCCCTGGCGCAGGCTTGCGAGGGCTTTGGCTATCACCGCTATTGGCTCTCGGAGCATCACAGCTCCGGCGCGGTGGCGGGCTCAGCGCCGGAGATTCTGGCCGCAGCCATCGCCAGCACCACCAGCCGCATCCGCGTGGGGGCAGCGGGCATCATGCTGCCGCATTATGCGGCGCTGAAAGTGGCGGAGC
>JAKBCD010000072.1 GCA_021808205.1 Pseudomonadota bacterium
ACTGCGTAAGGCGGTGAGGGGGAGGCGTCCGCGCTTCATCACATAACCTCAAGTCATCTGACGCGGACGATATACTCGTTTGAGGCGCGTGCCTATCCGGCGCTACCTACGCTCCGTTGAACAAGCGTTGAACAGGAGATTTTAAAATGTCGAGGGCGTTGGGCAGTGTGCTGCTGAGGATGTTCGGCGGTCATGGCAGCTCAAAAGAGCAAGAACTGCGTGAGCGGCCGCAACAGGAGGAGACGCAGGGGAAGAAGAAACCCGCCCGGGCTGCGCGCAGGGCCAAACCTAACCCCTTGGCGCAGCGCCTGATCAGGCGCCCGGTACAATCTCTCCATCCCAAAGTGCCGGGATTTCCTGGCGCTTTGTAATCAACTCGAACCCACCCTGATCCACCAGCACGGCGGCGGGGCGGGGGCGGGCGTTATAGGCGCTGCTCATCACCGCTCCGTACGCCCCGGCATCCAGCAGCGCCACGCGCGCGCCGGGCTTCAGGTCGGGCAAGGCGCGGTCCTTGGCGAAGATATCGGCACTTTCGCAAATCGGCCCGACGACATCGGCGGGTGAGGTTGCGGTGTGGAAGGCGCTGGCATCCACCGGCAGAATGCCGTGCCAGGCTTCATACATGGCCGGGCGCATCAGCTCGTTCATTGCCGCGTCCAGCACCAGGAAGCGCTTGCCCGCCTGTTTGCGTAAAATCACCGAGGCCAGCAGAATCCCCGCCGGGCCGGTGAGGTAGCGCCCAGGCTCCATCATCAGCTTAACACCCAGCCCATGCGTGACTTGCCGCACCATGGCGGCGAAGGCGGAGGGGGAAAGCCCCGGCTCGTCATGATAGCCGATGCCCAAGCCGCCGCCGATATCCATAACCTCCACGTTATGCCCCGCCGCGCGCAGGGCGCGCACCATCTCCGCAGCTTTGGCGTAGGCCAGGCGATAGGGCTCTGTGGAGAGAATCTGGCTGCCGATATGCATGGCGATGCCAACCACCCGCACGCCGGGCAGGCTGGCCGCACGGGCATACAATGCCGGAATATCCTCCGCCGCGATGCCGAATTTATTTTCGGCCAACCCGGTGGTGATTTTAGCGTGGGTCCCGGCATCCACATCCGGGTTCATCCGCAGCGCGATACGCGCCACCACGCCCAGGCGCGCGGCGACGGCGGAGATCATCTCCACCTCCTCGGCGCTTTCCACGTTGATCTGCCCGATGCCCGCCGCCAAGGCGGTTTCCAGCTCCGCCTCGGACTTGCCGACGCCGGAATAAACAATGTGCTGTGCCGCAATGCCCGCCTTGGTGGCGCGCAGGAACTCGCCGATGGAAACCACATCCGCGCCCGCGCCCTGCTCGCGGAACAGGTTAAGGATGGCCAGATGGTCGTTGGCCTTCACCGCGTAATGGATGTGCATGGGCACGCCCTCGGCGGCGAAGGCACCGCGCAGTGCGGCATAGCGGGCGCGCATGGTGCCCGCACCGTAAACCCAAGCCGGGGTGCCGTGTTTGTCTGCGATGGCGTTCAGCGCAACGCCTTCCAGGCAAAGCCCGTCCTGGGCGTGCATTTGCAATTGCGGGCGGGCGGCCAGGAGGTCCTGCAAATCAGGGTCCGGGCCGGTGAAAGCCATGTCAGCCATGTTATTGCGGTGCCGGGTAGGTGTGGGGGTAGGTGACGTCTTGCGACGGGCCGGGCGGTTGTGGAGCGCCACGGCGCCCGCACCCGGCCAAGGCGGAAAGGCAGAGCAGGGCTAGAATGATCCTCATGCCAGTTTCTCCAGCCAGAGCGCGGCTTGTTTGGCCACATTGGCGGGGGCCGTGCCACCGTAAGAAATGCGGGACGCCACGGAAGCCTGCACCGTCAGCACCTCGAAAATTTCGGCGGTGATGCGCGGCTCAACGCTTTGCATGTCCGCGAGCGTCAGGTCAGACAGGTCGCAGCCCTTGCCCTCGGCCAGGCGCACCAGTTGCCCGGTGGTGTGGTGGGCGTCACGGAAGGGCATTTTCAGCACCCGCACCAGCCAGTCCGCCAGATCGGTCGCGGTGGAAAAGCTGGAGCCTGCCAGTGCTTCCATGCGGTCCTTATTGGCCTTCATGTCCCGCACCATGCCTTCCATCGCGGCGAGGCTGAGCGAGATCGCGGCCACGGCGTCGAACACCGGTTCCTTGTCCTCCTGCATGTCCTTCGCATAGGCCATCGGCAGGCCCTTCATTACCGTCAGCAGCCCGGTAAGCGCGCCAAAGATGCGGCCGGTTTTGGCTTTGGCCAGCTCGGCGGCATCCGGGTTGCGCTTCTGCGGCATGATGGAGGAGCCGGTGGTGAAGGCATCCGACAATTCGATGAGTTTATAGGGCGAGGAGCACCAGATGATGATCTCTTCCGAAAATCGGGAGAGATGCATGGCGCAGATGGACAGGGCGGAGAGGAATTCCAGCGCGAAGTCGCGGTCTGAAACGCTGTCCAGCGAGTTCGCGGTGGGGCGGGCAAAGCCCAGCGCCGCGGCGGTGGCGAAACGGTCGATGGGGAACGACGTGCCGGCCAGGGCAGCCGCACCCAGCGGGCATTCGTTTAAGCGGGCGCGGGCATCCTGCAACCGCCCCGCATCGCGGGCCAGCATCTCCACATAGGCCAGTAAATGGTGACCAAAGGTAACCGGCTGGGCGGTTTGCAGGTGGGTAAAGCCAGGCATCACCGTGGCTGCGTGCTCGGCGGCGCGTTCCGCCAGCGCCTTCATCAGGCCATGAATCTGCGCCATAACGCCATCCATGGCATCGCGCACCCATAGGCGGAAATCCGTCGCCACCTGGTCGTTACGGCTGCGCGCGGTGTGCAGGCGGCGCGCTGCCTCACCGATGCGCGCGGTTAGCCGGACCTCTATGTTGGTGTGGATATCTTCCAGCGCCTCGGAAAATTCGAAATTCCCGGCTTCAATTTCGGCCGCGATACCCTCCAGCCCGGCTTTGATGGCGGCCTGGTCATCATGAGTAATAATGCCCTGCTTGGCCAGCATCGCCGCATGGGCCTGGCTGCCCGCGATGTCCTGCCGCCAGAGCTTGGCATCGAAGCTGATAGAGGCGTTAATGGCCTGCATCACCTCGGCGGGTCCGGCGCCAAACCGCCCGCCCCACTGCAATTGGCTCTTTACCGGAGACTTGTCCTTGTCCGTCAAACCTAAACGCCCTTTGCTCATGCGGCGGTCACTCATTGCCGCCGCTCCTGCCTTAGCCCTGGGCGCGGGCTTGAGCAATCGCGCTGAGGCGCAAACCGAATCATACGATCTGCCGGATGCGGCCACCGGCTGGAATGCCTTTGCCCCCGTGCCGCCGCCTCCGCTGGTGTTTCAGAATGCGCGGGGCAGGCGCCTTACCCTGGCGGATTTCAAGGGCCATGTGCTGCTGGTGAATCTCTGGGCCACCTGGTGTCCGCCGTGCAAGGCGGAGCTGCCTACCTTCGCCGCCCTGGCGCCCAAGCTCAAGCATTTTGGCGGGCTGATTCTGCCCATCTCCATAGATGTTGACGGGGTTTCCGCCGTGCGCAGCTATTTCAGGCAGCAACGCATAAGGAGCCTGCCCATATTGGTGGACCCGGATGGCAATGACCTGGACCTGCTGCGGACCAATGGCATTCCGGTCACCCTTGTTATTAACGCCTCGGGCAAGGCGGTGGCGCGGCTGGATGGTGCGGCGAACTGGAATACCGAAGCGGTGATTGAGTTTCTGCGCCACCAATCCCGTATGGTTGAGCCGAACCCGGATGGGTTTACGAATGCCTGATGCAAAAGGGGCCTTCAAGGCCCCTTTTGATTATCTCAGGCGTTTGCCATTGGGGTGGCATTGGCGGCGGCACGGCGCTGCTGCCAGAGGCCCACGAAGTCGATCGGCCCCAGCAGCACGGGCGGGAAACCGCCATCGCGCGTTACGTCCGCCAGGATGTTGCGGGCGAAGGGGAAAAGCAGGCGGGGGCATTCCACCAGCAAAACCGGCTCCTGCTGTTCCTCCGGGATGCCGCTGAGCGTGAACACACCGGCATAAGCAAGGTCGGCGATGAAGACCACGGGCGGTTTTTCTTGTGTGCCGCCGGCGGCTTTCGGGGCCTCGGTGGTGCCTTCGGCGCGGATCGCCAGTGTGACCTCGAACACGGTTTGTTTTTCTTCGAGGCGGCGCACCTGCACGTCCAGGTTCAGGTTTACGTGCGGCTGGGCGCGGAGCTGGGTGAAGATGGCGGGCGCGCCCGGAACCTCGAAGGAAAGATCCTTGGTGTATTGAATGTTCAGGAGCAGCGGTTGCGGCGGCATGCCGGCTTGGTCGGACATATCTGGTTTCCCTGTTTGCGTTGCCGGTGCCCTAGCATGATGCCCCCGCCATGATAAGAGAGGCCGCATGAACGCGCGCATATTCATAGACGGCCAGGCCGGCACTACCGGGCTTGGCATAGCCCAGCGCCTTGAGGCGGATGGAGGCTTTTCTCTCATCACTTTGCCCGAGACCAGCCGCAAGAGCCCGGAAGCAAGGGCCGAGGCGATGGGCCGTGCCGACCTTACCGTGCTCTGCCTGCCGGACGATGCGGCGCGCGAGGCCGTGGCCATTGCCCCGCAGGGGACGCGGATTTTGGACGCCAGCACCGCCCACCGCGTGGCGCCGGGCTGGGTGTATGGCTTTGCCGAGCTGCATCCCGGCCAGGCGGAGGCGATTGCCCAGGCCGGGCGCGTGGCCAACCCTGGCTGCTATGCCACTGGCGCCATTGCGCTTCTGCGCCCGCTCACCGCGCTCGGGCTGCTGGCGGCGGAAGCGCCACTCTCCATCAATGCCGTTTCCGGCTATTCCGGCGGCGGTAAAACCATGATCGCCGACCACGAGGCCCAGGGCGGCCCGGCGTTCGAGCTTTACGCGCTGGGCCTGAAGCATAAGCATCTGCCTGAGATCGTGCGCTATGGAGGGCTGGCCAGGGCGCCGGTTTTTGTGCCCTCCGTGGGGCATTTCGCGCAGGGAATGCTGGTGTGCGTGCCGCTGCACCTGGAGCAGCTGGCCAAGGCGGGCGCGGCCGCGCAACTGGCGGATGCCTACGCGGATTATTATGCCGGTGCGGAGACTATTTCCGTGCATCGCGGCATTTGGGGCGGCAATTTGGACCCGCAGGCGCTGAATAATACCAATCGTCTTGAAATCTTCATCTGCGCCAACGAAGCGGCGGGGCAGGCGGTGCTGGTCGCGCGGCTGGATAATCTTGGCAAGGGCGCTTCCGGGGCGGCCGTGCAGAACATGAAACTGATGCTGGGGCTGGTGGCATGAGCGAGGTGCAACGCCCCGGCGGGCTGCTTTATGCGCTGGGTGATTTGAAGCCGCAGATTGACCCTACGGCCTGGATTGCACCCACCGCCGTGCTGATTGGCGATGTGCGGGTGGGGCCGGGCACCAATATCTGGTTCAATTGCGTCCTGCGCGGGGATATCAACCCGATCATCGTTGGTGCGCGCACCAATATCCAGGATGGTACGGTGGTGCATGTGGAATATCACAAATATCCCGCCATCATCGGGGATGACGTGACCATCGGCCATTCCGCCATCATCCATGCCTGCCAACTGGAAAACCATGCCTTCATCGGCATGGGCGCCACGGTGCTGGATGGCGCGGTGGTAGAGGAAGGCGGGCTGCTGGGCGCGCGCGGGCTGCTAGGGCCGGGCAAGCGGATTGGCCGGCAGCAGCTATGGGCGGGCACGCCAGCCCGCTTCGTGCGGAACATGAGCAACGAAGAGCGTGCCAGTTGGGGTGAGATCGGCCCGCGCTATGTTGAACTGGCCAACCGCTACCGTGAGAGTTTCCGACCAATAGATTAATTTTCCTGGCAAATTGGCGGGGGCGATACTAAATCATCGCGTATGACCGATCAGGAATTTGAGGCCGCTCTGATTGACGCCGCTTTTGCCTTGGGGGCAGAGGCGGGGTGGTTGCGCGTGTCTCCGGCGGCGGCGGCCCGCCATGCGGGGCTGGATCTCGCCAGGGCGCGCGCGCTTTTTCCCTGCACCGGGGAGATTTTGAGAAAATTCGGCCGCCAGGCGGATGCGGCGGCGCTGAGCCATGCGATGACCGATGGCAGCGTGCGGGACAGGCTGTTTGATATTCTGCTCCGCCGGTTTGATTATTTACAGCTTCGCCGTGCCGGTGTGGTGGCGCTGATGCGGGCCTTGCCTTTTTGCCCGCCGCTGGCGCTGGCGCTGGCGGGAATGAACCTTGCCTCGATGGGCTGGCTGCTGGAAGGGGCAGGGGTGGAGGCCACGGGCGTTGGCGGCGCGTTGAAGAAGCGCGGGCTGCTGGCGGTGTGGCTGTATGGCCTGCGCGCCTGGGCCGAGGATAACAGCCCGGATCTGACCGCCACAATGGCTGCGGTGGACAAAGCCCTTGCCAGGGCAGAGGGGGTGGCTCAGCGCCATTCATCCTCTCAGCCGCCGCCGGAAGCGGAGACCCCTGCCGCGACATAACCCCAAAGGAGACCGGACATGGCCGAAAAAACGACGAAGACCGGAGCGCAATCCTTCATACCGGATGTGGACGCCATGCTGGCGGCGCACCGGCGAAACCTGGAGGCGCTGACAGCGGCCAATCGCGCGGCAATGGAGGGCGTGCAGATCGCTGCCCGCCGGCAAATGGAGATTATGCAGGAGACGATGACCGGCCTTGCCGCCGCCATGAAGGAGTTTCCCGCCAGCCAGACACCGGCCAGCCATGCCGCCCGCGTAAAGCAAGCCTATGAGAGTGCCGTGGCCAACGCCAAGGAGCTGGGTGATTTGATCCAGAAGTCCAATGCCGAGGCCGTGGCCAAGCTGAATGCCCGCTTTTCCGAGGCACTGGGTGAGTTGCAGGCCATGCTGGAGAAGAAGTAAGGCTTTTCTGCCGTTCTGGCAGGGGCCATATTGACGGCATGTCCTTTGCCACCCTGCCGCCTCTGCCGCTGACCTTCATTCCTGAGAAACAGGCCCCGCGCCCGTTGCTCAAACCGTTGCGGGTGGTCTCGGAATACCAGCCCAGCGGCGACCAGCCCACCGCCATCCGCCAGCTTGTGGGTGGGCTTGAGGCGCTGGCGCGCGACCAGGTGCTGCTGGGCGTTACCGGCTCGGGCAAAACCTTTTCCATGGCCAAGATTATTGAGGCGCAGCAGCGCCCGGCCCTGGTGCTGGCGCCAAACAAAACGCTCGCCGCCCAGCTCTATGCCGAGATGAAAGGCTTTTTCCCCGACAATGCGGTGGAATATTTTGTCTCCTATTACGACTACTACCAGCCGGAAGCCTATGTGCCGCGCTCCGACACCTACATAGAAAAAGACAGCGCGATTAACGAGACTATCGACCGTATGCGCCATGCCGCCACCCAGGCGCTGCTGGAACGGGGAGATGTGATCATCGTTGCTTCGGTTTCTTGCATCTACGGCATCGGCTCGGTCGAGACTTATTCCAAGATGGTGGTGCGGCTGGAAACCGGCGGGCGGATTGAGCGAGACGCGCTGGTGAAGGCGC
>JAKBCD010000073.1 GCA_021808205.1 Pseudomonadota bacterium
GTTTGACCCGCAGGCGATGCAGGCCGCCCTGCCGTTGCTGCCTGAAAGCGTGGCGCTGAAAGAGAGCACCGTTGAGGCCTTGACCGGGGCGGACGCGCTTGTACTCATCACCGAATGGAACGAGTTCCGGGCCCTGGCGCCCGCCCGCCTGCAGGAGCTGATGCGCGGCCGCGTGGTGGCGGATTTACGCAATGTTTTCGAGCCCGCGCCGTTGCGTGCCGCTGGCTTTACCTATGTGGGGATCGGACGGCCCGCGTTATGATCCTGACTGCTTTTCCTGACACCACGCCGCGAGGATCGAAGTTTTGAACGCTGTTCATACGCAGTATCCGGATTTCGCCAATCCTGAGTTGCTCGATAAAATTCCGCTGAGCGCCAGAACCATTCTGGATGTTGGGTGCGCGCAAGGGGCGCTGGGGGCGGATTATCTGCGCCGCAACCCCGCCTGCCGGGTGCTGGGCATCGAGATGGACGAGGAAGCCGCAGCCCATGCGCGCCAGCGCCTGACGGAAGTGTTTGTGGGCGATGTCGAAAAAACCCCCATGCCGTTTGAGGCGCCGGAGGGGATTGACTGTATCGTTTATGGCGATGTGCTGGAGCATCTGTCCGACCCGTGGACGGTGCTGAAGGAGCACGCGAAATATCTTTCGCCGCAAGGCACCGTGCTGGTGTGTATGCCCAATGTCGAGCATTGGAGCTTTGTGGCCAAGCTGCTGACCGGCAGTTTCGACTATGAGGACCAGGGGCTGTTCGACCGCACGCATCTGCGCTGGTTTACCCCGCGCACCATGGCCCGCGCGCTGGCGGAAGCGGGGCTTACGCTCTCGGATGCCGCACCCCGGCCCATTGCCACAGACAGGGCGGAGCAGTTCACCGCCGCGCTGACCCCCGCCTTGGCCGCGCTGGGCGTGGACCCACAGGAATATCTCAACCGGTCGACTCCGCTGCAGGTGATCTGGCGCGCGCGCAAGGCGGATATTACGCGCCTGGAGCTGGCCGCGACAATGCTGGCGCCACAGGGCGGGGTTTCGGATGTGCGGGTGCTGGAGCCGCTGCGCGCCCTGCGCACGGACAGCGCGATTTACACCAGCCTGGTGGCCGAAGCTGCGCTGAAACCGCAGCTTGGCGATGCGCCGCGCGTGGCGATTTTGCACCGGCCGTTGCTGCTGGGCGAGAGCGGCCTGGCGCGGGTGCGCACGCTGCTGGCGCAGGATTATGTCGTTGTCAGTGAGTTCGACGACCACCCGGTGTTCATGGAGGAGCGCGGGGTGAAGCTGGATGAGCTTCTTACCTTCCGGGGCGTGCACGCGGTGCAGACCAGCACGCCAGCCCTGGCCGAGGCGCTGCTGCCGGATAATCCGGAAGTGGCGGTGTTTCCCAACGGTGTGTTCGAGCTGCCGGCGGTGCGCAACTTCCAGGACATGGAGCACCTGACCCTGTTCTTCGGGGCGCTGAACCGCCAGAAAGACTGGGCGCCGCTGATGCCGGTGCTGAACGAGATTTCCCGCGCGGTGGGAGACCGCCTGCGCTTTCGCGTGGTGTTCGACGAGGCGTTTTTCAACGCGCTGGAAACGCCGCACAAAAGTTTCGAACCCGCGATGGTGGATTATGCCAGCTATATGCGTGAGCTGGGCCAGGCGGATATCAGCTTCATGCCGCTTGCGGACAATGAATTCAACCGCGCCAAATCCGACCTGAAATTTATCGAGGCTGCGGCCTCGCGCGTGTGCGCGCTGGCGAGCCATGTGGTTTATGGCGACTCGGTTCAGGACGGCAAAACCGGCGTGCTGTTCAGCAGCCCGGCGGAGCTGCGCAGCGCGCTGCTGCGGCTGCTGGCCTACCCAGAGGCGACGCGGCGCATGGCCGATGCGGCGCGCGCCTATGTGGCCCAGAACCGGATGCTGGCCTACCAGGTGGCGGCGCGGGCCGACTGGTACCGGGCCCTTTGGGCACGCCGGGCGGAGCTGAACGAGGCGCTGAAGCAGCGCGTGCCGGAGCTGTTTGCCTGATGAACCTGCCCAGCGGACGCCTGCGCCTGACGAGCCAGTGCGACGCAGCCTGGCTGACGGATGCCGCCGCCGGGGCCACCTGCCCGAATTGCGGGTATCAGGGCCGCGTGGCGGAACTGATCGACGTGGATTACGACCTGCTGGGCACCACGGGCCATTACCGGCTGCGGCTTTGCCCGCAGTGCGCCGTGCGGTTCACCAGTGTGCTGGGTACGGTGGATTACGAAGGCGACGAGCTGGTTGAGATTGGCTGGCCGGCCTATTACGCGCAGATGGGGGCGGGGATCTGGCCGATCTCTGACCCGTTGACGCGGATTGCCAAGCCAGCAGGCGCGAAGGCGCTGGAGATTGGCGGGGCTTATGGGTTCGGGCTGGATTTTTGCGTGAACGCCAAGGGCTGGCGGGGTGTGGGGTATGATCCCTCGCCGCTGGCTGGAATCGGCGCGCGGGAGCTGGGGCTGGATATCCGGCAGGGCTATTTCACCGAGGACACGCTGGCGGATGGGCCGTGGGATGTGATCATCTCGACCGAGGTGATCGAGCATCTGAACGAGCCGCCCGCATTTCTGCGGCTGATGCGCCGGGCGATTGCTGATGACGGCATTCTGCTGCTCACCACCCCGAATGCGGACTGGATTACACCCGCCCTTTCCAATGGTGAGCTTTATGCGCTGCTGGCGCCGGGCGCGCATGTGGTGCTGCAGAGTCCGCAGAGCCTGCGGATGGCGCTGGAGGCGGCGGGGTTCGCGCATGTGGTGGTGCGGGCGGAGGAGTCGGCCCTGGTGGCTTACGCCTCCCCATCGCCGTTTACGCTGGAGGAGGATTTTGCCTCCCGCCGGAGGGTTTACCGGCAGTATCTGCGAACGCGCGCGGCGGCGTCCGGGCGGGGGAGCGATTTGCAGCTCGGCTTTGCTGGGCGGGCTTTGTTTGATTCGGTGAACGACCAGGACCAGGACGGCGCATGGACGGCCTGGAATGTGCTGAACGACGCCAGCGCCGCCCGTTACGGCTACCGGCTGGAAGGGCTGGAGGCGTTGCCGCCGGGGGCGCAGGCCGAGAGCCTGGAAGGGCTGGCGGCGAAAATGCCGGTGGGGCTTGGGATGATCCTGTTCAGCCGGGCCATGCAGCGTCTGGCGGCGGGGGAGTGCAGGCAGGCCGTGCGGCCCATGCTGGCGCTGGCCGAGCAGGCGATCGAGGCGCTGCAATCGGCGTTGGACCAGCGCTCGCTGGGGCGGGACCGGCTTTCGGTTTCCATCGCGGCGGTGGTGCGCACGGAGCTGCTGCTCTGCGATGCCGAGGCCGGCAAGCCGGAGGCGGCGGAAGCGCTGCTGGCGCTGGGCGACAAAATGGCGGGCTGGCGCGGGTTTGTGGCGCTGGTGAACGCGGAGGCTTATGCGGCAGCGGCACGGCTTCATGCCGGGTTGCTTTCGGCGCTGCCGGATGCGGCCACTCCTGCCGGGCTGCGGCGCGATGCGCTGTTGAGTCTGGCGAATTTTCATCTGGCCTCGGGCGGCGATGCGGCCCTGGCGCTGCCGGTGGCGGATGCGCTGGCGGCGCTGGGGGCGGCCGCGGATGAAGTGCGGCTGGGCAGTTTCGTGCGGCTGGTGAATGGCGGGCGGTATGAGGAAGCCCTGGCGCTTGCCACCCGGCATGATGTGGTGGCGATGGCCGCGCGCACGGGCGGCGAGGCAGCGCGCGATGCCAGGCTGGCCCGGGCGGTGCTGGACCTGGCGGTGGGTGACCCGGCGGAAGTACCCGGGCGGCTTGAGGGGTTGGAGATAGACCCGGCGCGGCGCCAGGCGCTGCTGCTGGGGGCTTTCACCGGGCTGGTAAACGATGCCCGCCACGACGAGGCGGACGTACTGGCGGGTGCGCATGATTTGCTGGCCCGGCTGGACGGGCAGAGCGGCCAGGCGGCGGCGGATGCGCGCTGGGCGGCGATGCTGCTGGATTTGCAGCAAGGCCGCACGCAAGCGGCGGTAACGCGGATTCTGGCCCTGGAAAAAGCTGGCGGCGACAAGGCGCTGCTGGCCGGGTTTTATGTGGATGGGTTTGTCCGGCTGGTGAATGAAGGGCGATACGATGCCGCCCGCGCCATGGATGATGTAGAACACCGCCTGCCGCTGTGCCGGGAGGCGCTGCGCCAGGATGCGCTGGCCGCGCTGGTGATGCTGGATGCGCAGCCGGGCGGGCTGGGTGGGCGGGTGGCAGAACGCCTGGGCGCCCTGGCGGCGGCGGGGGTGCCGGAGGCGCGGCTGACGGAACTTACCCTGGCGGCACTTTCTGTTTTGGGCAACCGGGGCGAGGGTGAGGCCGCGCGGCAGGTGCTGAAGTTGGCGGAGCCGCTGCTGGCTACGGCCCGGCCGCCGTTTGAGGCGCCGGTACGAGATGCGCTGTTTGCCGCCGGGGTGCTGCACATGCAGGAAAAGGCGGAATGGCCGCGCGGGGCCGCGGCCTTTGCCCGGCTGCGGGATTCTCTGATGAAGGAGCATCCGCCAGGTGAGGATGAACCGGCGCCGCCGGCGCCGCTTTTCTGGCCTGCCTTGCGGGGCGAGGTGGTGATTTTGCAGAAATTGAAACGCGGCGAAGAGGCGGTTGGTTTGTTGCAGGCCTATCTGCCAGCCTATCAGGACGCACCGGAGGATCTGCGTGTGCAAGTTGAAGGCGGATAAGACATGCGGCGCTGGCTGAAATGGGCGGTTCTTAAACTGCTGAGCAAGGTCAAATGGGGGTGTTTCATTCCGCTGGCCGTGCTGGTTGGCCGTCTGCGCAGCCCGCGCCAGGTGATCACCGCCTGGCCTGAAGGCGCGGTGAAGCTGGGCCCGCAGGTGGTGCTGTTCATGCATTTCGATGGACGCGGGGCCGTGCGGCAGCAGCTGCTCGGCTACATGCGCGAGCTGAAGGAAAATGGCCGCGACGTTGTGTTTGTGAGCAATTCCGGAAAACTCGCCCCCGGCGCGCTGGAAATGCTGAAGCAGCAATGTGCCGCCGTGCTGGTACGGCGCAATGTCGGCTATGATTTCGGAGCCTGGGCGGATGCGCTGCATCATCTCGGCCTGCCGCGGGCGGATACGCAGGAGATTATCTTCGCCAATGACAGCGTGTTCGGCCCGCTGCTGCCGCTGGGCGATGTGCTGCGTCGGCTGAACTACGAAAAATCCGACATCTGGGGCCTGACGGAGAGCTGGCAGGTACGCTATCACCTGCAATCCTTCTTTCTGGCCTTTGGGCCAAAGGCGCTGCGCGCGGCGGCGTTTGCTAAATTCTGGAACGCGGTGCGGCCGGTGCCGGCGAAAGCCTACATCGTGCATAAATACGAGGTCGGCATTACGCAGGCGATGATGGCGGGCGGGCTGAGCTGCAATGCGCTGTGGTCTTACGAGGCGCTGCTGCGGATGGTGGATAAGGCTGAGCTGGACAAGCTGACCGAGATTGATGCGACAGAGCTGGGCCGCAATGACCCGGTGCAGATTACCCGCAAGCTGCAGATTTTACGCATCCGCGACGGCGCGGCGCAGCGCAAGCCGCTGAACCCGACCTCAGACCTCTGGCGCCAGCTGCTGCTGACCGGTTTTCCCTTCATCAAGCGGGAATTGCTGCGGGATAACCCAAGCAAGGTGCAGGATGTGGGGGATTGGGCCGATGTGGTGCGGGAGACACTGGGGGCCGACCCGGCGCCGATTTTGCAGGATTTGCGGCTGATGCTGAAAGGCAAGGCGCCCTGATCCGGCTTTACGCCAGGCTTGCTCTTGTGTTGCTCTGGACCCTGTTTGCCGTGTGCGTGCAGGCTGTGCTGGTGGCCTTGCCGGGCTGGGGCAAGGCCTGGTTTGCACGGTTTTACTGGCGCGGGGTGGGCCGGATTCTGGGGCTGCGCCTGCGGCTGATTGGCCAGCGGTCTGGCCACAGGCCCACCTTGTTCGTGGCCAACCATTGCTCCTGGCTGGATATTGTGGCGTTGGGTGCCGCGGTGCCGGGCTGTTTCGTCGCCAAGGCGGAGGTCGCCAGATGGCCGGGCATCAGCGTTGTGGCCAAGCTGGGGCGGAGCATTTTTGTTTCGCGCCGCCGCGACACGGTGGCGCACGAGCAGCGGGTGCTGGAGAAACGGCTGGAACAGGGCGACAATATCATCCTGTTTCCGGAGGGCACGACCTCTGATGGCAACCGGGTACTGCCGTTTGCCTCGGCGTTTTTCACCCTTGCCTTCGGCCCGGCGCGGCCCTGGGTGCAGCCGGTGACGATTGTTTATGACGAGCTGGAAGGCCAGCAAATCCGCCGCGGGGACAGGCCGGAGATCGCCTGGTACGGCGATATGGATCTGGCGCCGCATCTGCTGCGCCTGCTGCGCCGGCGCAGCCTGCGTGCCACCATTTTGTTCGGTGAGCCGCTGCCTCCCGGCAGCTTTGCCAACCGTAAGGCCGCCTGCGCGGGGCTTGAAGGGCGGATCAGCCAGAACGCCGCGGCGCTGCGCCAGGGCCGGGAATTGCCCGCCGGCAGCGCGGCGGTGGCATAAAACCATCGTGCCGGCGTTATGAGCGGCCGGTATTTCGCTTGATCTTGCTATGCCCGGCTTATATTCCTGTAGCTGCACAAGATAAGGCTTGGAAACGGCCATGATAAAAAGCGAGATGCAGCAGAATGACGCGTGAGGATATGTCAGCCAAAAAGCTGGCAATGCTGGCCCTGGCGGGGGCGCTGGCGTTGCACGGGCATTTTGCCCTTGCCCAGAGCGCGGCGTCCAGCCCGACAGCGATTGCCAACAGCTATGTTGAAGCGCCGCATAACTGGCAGTGGTGGTTCCCCGCCGCGGCCAGCCCAATGCAGGCCAAGATCGACTGGCTGATGCAATACGTACTCTGGATCATGGCCGGGGTGGTTGGGTTTGTGGGCGTCTTGATGGGCTACGTGATGTTCCGCTTCCGGGCCGGACGGAACCCCAAGCCCAGCCAAACCACGCATAACACGCTGATCGAGATCATCTGGATCGTGGTGCCCTGCATCATTCTGGCGGTCATCATCATCCCGTCGATCAATCTGATCTATTACGAAGCCAACGACAGCGACCCTTATATGACCGTGACCGTGACCGGCCACCAATGGTACTGGGAGTATAAGTACAATTCCGTGCCGGGGCTGGATTACACGAGCTACATGATCCCGGATAACGAGATAAAACCCGGGCAGATCCGCCGGCTTTCAGTGGATCACCCGATGGTGCTGCCAGTGGGTGAGAAGATCCGCTTCGTGATCACCAGCGCCGATGTACTGCACGGGTTTTATTTGCCCTCTCTAGGCGTGCAGAAATACGCCATTCCCGGCACCAACCAGACAAGCTGGACCCTGATCGAGAAGCCCGGCACCTATTTTGGCCAGTGCAACCAGATTTGCGGTCTGGACCATGATGCCATGCCCATCGAGATCAAGGCCGTGCCGTTGAACGATTATCTGGCCTGGACCAAGGAGGCGCTCGCCAATTACACCGAGAATACCGTG
>JAKBCD010000074.1 GCA_021808205.1 Pseudomonadota bacterium
GTGGAATGGATGGTGAAGGGCAAGCCCAGCATGTTGGGCGGCGTTTCCGGCGCTGTGGCGGGCCTTGTCGCCATCACCCCGGCTTGTGGCTTTGTTGGGGTTAGCGGCGCTCTGGTCATCGGCCTGGCGGCTGGCGTGGTCTGTTTCTGGGGCGTTACCGGCTTCAAGGGCATGTTTGGGTATGACGACGCGCTGGACGTTTGGGGCGTGCATGGCCTTGGCGGCATTCTGGGCGCGTTGCTCACCGGTGTGTTTGCGCTGAAGGCTGTGGGCGGGCATTCCGGCCTGATCGAAGGCAATCCCGGTCAGGTTCTGATCCAGCTCGAAGGCATCGTCGTCACCATCGTGTATGATGCCGTGATCAGCTACATCATTCTGAAGCTGATCGACCTGACCATGGGCCTGCGGGTGGCCAAGGAAGACGAGATCGAGGGGCTGGACATTACCCAGCACGGCGAGGTTGTCTCTCACGGCTAAGCTGATCCTGTAGGATCGATCCGAACCCTCCTGGTGCAAATCGGGAGGGTTTTTTATCGAGAGCCATAAGCCATAAATGTAACACCCCGTCGCATCATGTGCGGGGATATCTCTCGTCATGAGGGCGCAGCGAAGCGATCCACCTCCAGGATGGTCGCGCAAGCTGGATTGCCGCGAAGCTGCGCGGCTCGCCATCACGGATTTGACACCCAGAGCGCCAAACAACCCCAAAGGAGGCGAGCAGATGGGTTCTTTTTGTTGCCCGAGCGCCCCGCCATGAGCTGGATCAAGGGAATCTTTGATTTTTTTTGCTCTGAGCGTTTGACGTTGGACGAGCGGGACATGAGCGACGGCACAACCAAAGAATCGATAAGCGATTACCAGCTGGTAGGCGGGGCAGAGGGCGTGCGCGCCCTTGTTGAGCGCTTTTACCAGATTATGGATGAAACCCCGGCTTATCGGGCGTTGCGAGAGATGCACGCGGCCGATCTTGACGCCGCCTGCGAAGACCTTATCGGGTTTCTTGGCGTCTGGCTGGGCGGTCCGCGGGTCTGGCTGGAACGGCGCGGCGGCTTCTGCCTGATGTCTCGCCATTCCAGCATGGGTATTGGCGCAAACACCGCGGGGCAATGGCTTGCCGCCATGCGCGAGGCGCTGGACGGAACGATCCAGGACCAGCCGTTGCGGGAGAAAATGCTGCAGGTTTTCACGCGCCTGACCGAGGCGATGGCCCGCAGCGGCGGTGCAGCGTAACATTGGCGCAATCCTGCCCCTTACGCCGCTGGGTTGATGGCAATCACGTGTAGTATTATGCACGCGCCGATAACCAAGCGTGCGATCATTCTCCAGGCTTAACCCGGATTGTGGATCGCCCGCTCAACCTGTTGGGAGGGGGCACGGTTCAGGCTCAGCCGGTTGGCTGAGGCGGGATTGAATGGTGTCCGCTTTGAGGATCGGCAAAATATGGCGAGCATTGCGGATAATTCGGGCAACGAGGCGGCGCTGAGGCGCCAGGCGGCATTGCTGGCGCAGGCGCCGGACGAAGACCGGAAGATGGCCCATGCAATCAGGGCGCTGGCCATCGATGCCGTGGAGGCAGCCAAATCCGGCCATCCCGGCATGCCGATGGGCATGGCCGACGCCGCCACGGTGCTCTACCGCAAGTTCCTGAAATTCGACGCCGCCGCGCCGGATTGGGCGGACCGCGACCGCTTCGTGCTCTCCGCCGGCCATGGCTCCATGTTGCTTTACGCGCTGCTGCACCTTACCGGCCATGAGGGCATGGGCATCGAACAGCTCAAAACCTTCCGCCAGTTGCACTCACCCGCCGCCGGGCACCCGGAATATCATGAGCATCCCGGTATAGAGATGACCACGGGGCCGTTGGGGCAGGGGTTCGCCACCGCTGTCGGCATGGCGCTGGCGGAGCGGATGTTGGCCGCGAAATTCGGCAAATCGCTTGTGGATCATCGCACCTGGGTCATCGCTGGGGATGGCTGCCTGATGGAAGGTGTGTCCCACGAGGCCGCATCCCTGGCGGGGCATCTGAAGCTCAACAAACTTACCGTGCTTTGGGACGATAATTCCATCTCCATCGACGGCAGTACGTCCATGTCCACTTCTGAGGACACGCTGAAGCGCTTCAGCGCTTATGGCTGGGCGACAAGGCGGATCGACGGGCATGATTTCGAACAGCTCGCCGCCGCCCTGGCCTTCGCCCAGAAATCCGCCAAACCCACCATCATCGCTTGTAAAACGATCATCGGGCTGGGTGCCCCCACCAAGGCGGGCACGGCCGGGGTACATGGTTCCGCCCTGGGTGGAGCCGAGGCGGAGGGAGCCAAAAAGGCGCTGGGCTGGAACCATTTGCCCTTCGTGGTGCCGGAAGAGATTTATGTCCTGTGGCGCGAAGCCGGCGCACGCGGCGGTACCGCAAGGCGGGCCTGGCTGAAGCGCTTGGCCAAGCACCCTATGCGCGCGGAATTCGAGCGCGTGATGCAGGGCAAGCTGCCTGAGGGCTGGGCCGAGGCGATGAGCGCCTACAAGGCCAGCCTGGCTGAAGCCAAGCCCAAACTTGCCACCCGCCAAGCCAGCCAGAAGGCGCTGGAGGTGCTGGTGCAGGCGGTGCCGGAGCTTGTTGGTGGCTCGGCGGACCTCACCGGCTCCAATCTCACCCTCATCAAGGGTATGGGAGATGTAACGCCCGGCAATTATGCAGGGCGTTACATCTATTACGGCATCCGCGAATTCGGCATGGCGGCGGCAATGAACGGCATCGCCCTACATGGCGGGCTGGTCCCGTATGGCGGCACGTTCTTCGCGTTCACCGATTATATGCGCCCGGCCATCCGGCTGGCGGCGCTGATGGGCACCCGCGCCATCCATGTGCTCACCCATGACTCCATAGGCCTGGGCGAGGATGGCCCGACGCATCAGCCGATCGAACATCTGGCTTCCTTGCGCGCCATGCCGAATGTGCTGGTGCTGCGTCCGGCGGATGCGATTGAAACCGCCGAGGCTTGGGAAATTGCGATCAAGAACACCAAGGGGCCGAGCTTGCTGGTGCTCTCCCGCCAAGCCGTGCCGGCTTTGCGGGCTGCTGCCAACGGCAACAAGACCGCCCTTGGCGCCTATGTGCTGGCCGAGGCCAATGGCCCGCGCGCGGCCACCATCATCGCCACCGGCACCGAGGTGGCGCTGGCCATGGCGGCGAAGAAGGCGCTGGCCGAACAGGGTGTTGAAGTGGCGGTGGTTTCCGCCCCCTGCTTCGAGCTGTTCGCCCAGCAAAGCCTTGAATACCGAAGGGAGGTCTTGGGTACGGCGCCGCGCATCGGCGTCGAAGCCGCTTGCGGTTTTGGCTGGGAGCGCTGGCTGGGGCCGGATGGAATTTTCATCGGCATGAAGGGCTTCGGCGCTAGCGCCCCGGCCGAAATCCTGTACGAGCATTTTGGCATCACGCAAGCGGCGATCATGGCCGCAGTCAAGAAGGAAGGAAACTGAATATGGCTGTGAAAATCGCGATTAACGGCTTTGGCCGTATTGGCCGCCTGGTTCTGCGTGCGCTGATCGAAAGCGGGCGTACCGATGTGTTGCCGGTGCTAATCAACGATCTTGGTTCGGTTGAGGATAACGCGCATTTGCTCCGGTACGATTCCGTGCATGGCCGCTTCCCCGGCACCGTTGCGGTTGCAGGCGATAGCCTGGTTATCGCCTGTGGTGGCCGCATTTACCCGCCGATCAAAGTGGTGGCCGAGCGCGATCCGGCCAAGCTGCCGCTGGCCGGTGTCGACGTGGCGATGGAATGCACCGGCCTGTTCACCAAGCGTGAAACCGCCGCCGCCCTGCTTACCGCCGGGGCGCGCAAGGTGGTTGTTTCCGCGCCGGCCGATGGCGTGGACGCCACCATTGTTTATGGCGTCAACCACAAAACGCTGACCAAGGAGATGGAGGTGATCTCGAACGCCTCCTGCACCACCAATTGCCTGGTGCCCATGGCGCAAGTGCTGCACGAGACCTTTGGAATTGAGCGCGGCTACATGGTGACCATCCATTCCTATACTGGCGACCAGAAGACCGTAGATACGCTGCACAAGGACCGCCACCGTGCCCGCGCCGCCGCCCTCTCGATGATCCCGACCAGTACAGGGGCGGCCAAGGCGGTCGGCCTGGTGTTGCCGGAGCTGGCGGGCAAGCTGGATGGTACCTCCATCCGCGTGCCGACGCCGGATGTATCGCTCGTCTCCTTCGACGTGGTGTTGAACAAGCAGGCAACCAAAGAGGAGGTGAACGCCGCCATGAAGGCTGCGTCTGAGGGCAGGTTGAAGGGCGTACTGGATTATTCCACCGAGGCTCTGGTGAGCACCGATTTCATCCATCAGCCGGCCTCTTGCACCTTTGATGCGCCGCAGACCGCGGTGGTGGATAAAGCCCTGGTGCGGGTGATGGGCTGGTACGACAATGAATGGGGCTTCTCCAACCGGATGTCTGATACCGCTGCCTATTTTGGTGCGCTATGAGCAGGACACTTGATGATGTGAATGTTGCGGGGCAGCGCGTGCTGCTCCGTGCCGATCTGAATGTTCCGGTGAGGGACGGCAAGGTAACAGACACGACCCGGCTTGAGCGCCTGCTGCCGACCATCAAGGAGCTGGCCGACAAGGGTGCCAAGGTGATCGTGCTCAGCCATTTCGACCGGCCGCAAGGCCAGGTGGTGCCGCAGATGTCGCTGAAGCCGATTGCGGACTCGCTGGGGCGGATTCTGGGCAGGCCCGTGGCCTTCGCGGCGGATTGCATCGGGCCGGAGGCGGAAAACGCCGTCGCCAGCCTGAATAATGGCGATGTGCTGGTGCTGGAAAATACCCGGTTCCACGAAGGCGAGGAGGCCAACGACCCGGCCTTCGCCGCCGCTTTGGCGAAGCTGGGCGATATCTACGTGAACGACGCGTTTTCCGCCGCACACCGCGCCCATGCCTCCACCGAGGGTGTGGCCAGGCATATGCCCTCCTTCGCGGGGCGGCTGATGCAGGCGGAGCTGCACGCGTTGGAAGCCGCTTTGGGTAACCCGCAGCGCCCGGTTGCCGCGATTGTCGCGGGCTCGAAGGTTTCCACCAAGCTGGACCTTTTGAACAATCTTGTCACCAAGGTGGATATTCTGGTGATCGGCGGTGCGATGGCCAACACCTTCCTGGCGGCGCAGGGCCATAATGTCGGCAAGTCCCTGCAGGAGAAGGATTTGCACGGCACCGCGCTGGAGATTCTGAAAACCGCCGCCGCCAAGGGCTGCGAGATATTGCTGCCGCTGGATGTGGTGGTGGCCGATAAGTTCGAGGCCAATGCGCCAACCCAGGTGGTGAAGGTCGACGCGATCCCCGCCGGTACCATGGCACTGGATGTCGGCCCGGCGACGGTGGATGCGTTCATCCATCGCCTGCCGGAGATCAAGACGATCATCTGGAACGGCCCGCTCGGCGCCTTCGAGACCAAGCCCTTCGATGCCTCCACCAACACCCTGGCCAACGCGATTGCCGAGGCGACGAAGGCGGGCAAGGTGATCTCGGTGGGTGGCGGTGGCGACACCGTCTCGGCCTTGAAGCTGGCCGGGGTGCAACATGAACTTACGTATCTTTCCTCCGCCGGCGGAGCCTTTCTGGAATGGATGGAGGGCAAGATTTTGCCGGGTGTGGAGGCGCTGAGCAAAGGTTTGTCTAACCTCGGCTGAGCTGCGATAACATAAAGCTAAAGCTGCCGCTTCCCTGCGGGGAGGTGGCATTTTTATGTTTCCGGCAGGCTTTGGCGTTTGCGCATAGATGCCAAGCGCGCCGCGCGGATGGACAGGAGGGGGGCTGCCGCGTAGGCGCATAAGAGGCCTTTTAGAGTGCGATCGCTTCAGATTGAACCGCTAATGGTTTGGCCTGAAGCGTTACTCGCCCTCCATCCCCGGTTAATTCCGTATTTTCAGCGGCGTGCATGAGTCACTCGGTTGTTTCCCGTCAGTTTCTGACTCCCAGGCCGCGGGCTTTGCTGCTCCTGCTGATGGCGGTCGTGCTGTGGGGGATGGCCCCTATTGGCAACCGTTATTTCATCGGCAGCACCCATCTGGCGATGCCTGGCGCCTCCTATATGGCGCTGCGCTATACCATCGCCTCCATCTGTTTTTTGCCAGGCGTAATCCGCGCGATGCCAAGCTGGTCCTGGCGGGATTGGCTGCGCGGGGCCGTATGCGGGCTGGCCGGCGTGTCGGGGTATAACCTGCTTGGCGGCGTGGCGGCACGGACCGTTTCCGCCGGGATGACCGGGCTGCTGAATTCCTCCGAATCGCTGATGATCCTGATGCTGGCCTGCCTGATGGCACGCCGGGCGCCGGGCGGGCGCAATATCGTTGCCGCCTTGCTTGGCCTGTGCGGCATTGTGCTGCTAGTCTGCTCCGCCGGGCCGGCCGAGGGCGATGTGCGCGGCATCTTGCTGTTGTTGCTGGGGGCCTTTGGCTGGTCGATCTATTGTGTGGTGATCCCGCCGCTCATCAAGAAACACGGCGCGCTGCAAAGCTCGGCGGTGACCATGTGCATCGGCACGGTGCCGCTTCTGATGGCGGGCGGGAAGGGGCTGGGGCCGATGATGGAAGCGATGTCCCGCCAGGAATGGGAGCTCATGCTGGTCATGAGCGCCGGCATTTCGGTGGTGGCGCTGGTTGCCTGGAACAAGGGTGTCGCCATTGTGGGTGCGCAGAGTGCTGGCTGGTTTTTATATCTGCTGCCGGTGTTCAGCGCGCTGGGCGGGTTTGTGCTGCTGGGCGAGCCGCTGACCCTGGCCGAGCTGGCGGGCGGTGTGATGATCCTCGGTTCGGTTTATTTGGCGCAGCGCCGCCGCTGAAGGGCTCAAACTTGACGGTGGCAAGCAGAGATTATTGCTCCTCGCTGTCCTCGTCCTCATCCGGCCGGGCGGGCAGCCTGTAGCTGTCGTTCAGCCAGCGGCCAAGGTCAATTTCGGCACAACGCCGAGAGCAAAACGGTTTATGTTCCTCGATGGCGGGTTTCTGGCAGATCGGGCATTTCATCCGTTCAAGATCTCGCGCAAGGGCGGGCGGATGCGCCGCCGGTTGATCTCCGCAAATCCCAGATGGGAAAAACCCAGGAAATCCGGGTGCAGAAAATCGTTTTTCAATGCCGCGTGCAAGGGGTCTGCCAATTTGGCGCGCGCGGCGGGTTTGAGCCCTGCAAAATCGATCAGAATGCCGCCAGAGAGGTTACGGAGCAGAATTTGGCGGCAGATTTCCGGGATGACGGCCTGGTTCAGCGCCAGTGGCGCCATATGGCTGGCGGCGGCCGCGTCGACATCCAGAAGCGTGGCGGCGGGGGCGGGGGTGATGTGCAGCCGGGCACCGTGGGGCAGGGGGGCTGTCGGCTCGGCCAGGGTGGCGACCTCGTCCTCAAGAACCGGATCGAACGCCTGCGCGCTGTGGCGCATGCGCCCTTCCAGGGCCGGGCGGAGTTCCGCCATCAGCGCGTAGTCATCCAACACG
>JAKBCD010000075.1 GCA_021808205.1 Pseudomonadota bacterium
CTGCGCGCCCGGCTTTCCATGGTGTTCCAGCAATTCAACCTCTGGGGCCACATGACCGTGCTGCAGAACGTGATGGAAGCACCCGTGCATGTGCTGAAGCAGGACAAGAAAACCGCCCGCAGCAAAGCCGAGGCCATG
This sequence comes from Pseudomonadota bacterium, assembly GCA_021808205.1. The sequence continues at coordinate 139 of JAKBCD010000075.1, forward strand.
CTAGAGAAAGTGGGGCTTTCCGCCAAACTGGATGCCTTCCCCGCCCAGCTTTCCGGCGGGCAGCAGCAGCGCGTGGCCATTGCCCGCGCCCTGGCGATGGAGCCAGAGGTGCTGCTGTTCGACGAACCAACCTCCGCCCTGGACCCGGAGCTGGTGGGCGAGGTGCTGAAGGTCATGCGTCAGCTTGCCCAGGAAGGCCGCACCATGCTGGTGGTCACCCACGAGATGGGCTTCGCCCGCGAGGTGGCAAGCCGGGTGATGTTCTTGCACAAGGGCCAAACCGAGGAAGAGGGCGCGCCGCACGAGATGTTCACAAGCCCAAAAACGGAACGTTTTCGGCAATTTTTATCCAGCACATTGAAACATTAACCGGCGGCTGCGGTATAAGTTCGCCTCCAAATCTTGTTGTTAAATCAAAGCCCGGGCACCTATCTTAGGGTAAAGAGTTGTTTATCCCGAACCCAGGCAAGAGCATGGCAGACGATCCATATAAAATTTTAGGCGTGAAGAAAGACGCGAGCGCAGCGGAGATCCGCTCCGCCTACCGCAAGCTGGCAAAGAAACATCACCCGGACCTCAACCCCGGCAACAAGCAGGCGGAGGAGAGCTTTAAGGCCATATCCGGCGCTTACGACCTGCTGGGCGACACGGAGAAGCGGGGCAAATATGACCGGGGCGAGATCGACGCCTCAGGTGCTGAGCGAGCTCCTCAGCAATCCTGGCGGCAATATGCCGATGCCGCTCAGGGAGAGCGCTACGCCTATTCCACCGGCGGCACGGGCGGGGCGGATTTCGAGGATTTGTTTGCCAATATCTTCAACCAGCGCCCGCGCGGCCCGGCTAAGGGGCATGACCGGCATTACAGCCTGGAGCTGGCGTTTTTGGAAGCGGTAAGCGGCGCCACACGGCGGATCACCCTGCCCGATGGCGGCACGCTGGATGTGAAGATTCCGCCCGGCACCGAGGAAGGCGACACGCTGCGCCTGCGCGGCAAGGGCGATACCGGAGTGAATGGCGGCCCACCCGGCGATGCGTTGATCGAGGTTCACGTGGCGCCGCATAAATTCTACCGCCGGGTGGGGCGGAATTTGCACATGGATGTGCCGGTCTCGCTGAAAGAGGCGGTGCTGGGCGCGAAAATCACCATCCCCACCCCGGCGGGCGACGTGGCGATGACCGTGCGCCCCGGCACGGAAACTGGAACCGAGATGCGGTTGCGCGGGCGCGGCGTACCCGAGCACGGCAAGCACCATGCCGGCGATTTGCACGTGAAACTGCATGTGGTGGTGGGCCCGGCGGATGAGGCGCTGAAGACATTTCTGCAAGGCTGGGAGCAGCCCGGCTTCAACCCGCGGGAGGGGCTGACATGATCACCTTCGAAGCGCTGCATATCACCGGGCTGGATGAGGCGGAGCTGGGGCGCTGGATTGAAGCCTCCTGGGTGCACGCGCGCGGAGTGCGGGGTGCCTGGCAGTTCGATGCTGTGGATGTGGCGCGGATCAAGCTGATCCATACGCTGCGCCACGAAATGGACATCAGCGAACCGGCGATGCCGGTGGTGCTGTCTCTGCTGGACCAGCTCTATGAGCTGCGCCGCAACGCGGCGAAGCTGAACACAGCGCTGGCGAGCCTGCCGCCGCAGGCGCGCAAGCTGTTACTGGAAAAACTCAACCGATAGATCTCGAAATTTTTCTAAACCGAAAAATACTTCGCGTGGCTGTTCAGCACCACGATGGCGCTGGTGCTCTGCTCGGGGTGGAGCTGGTACTCGTCCGAGAGTGACAGCCCGATCCGCTCCGCACCCAGCAGCTTTAAAAGTTGCACCTGGTCTTCCAGTTTCGGGCAGGCCGGATACCCAAACGAGTAGCGGCTGCCGCGATAGCCCTGGCTCAGCATCTTCTCCATGTCGCGGTCATCCTCCGCCGCGAAGCCGAGTTCGGCGCGGATGCGCTTATGGGTATATTCCGCCAGCGCCTCAGCCATCTCCACGGAAATGCCGTGCAGATAGAGATAATCCTGATAGCGGTTACCCTCAAACCATTCCCGCGCAACCTCCGAGGCGCGTTGTCCCACGGTAACGGCCTGCAAACCGATCACGCCGCGGCCATCCTCCACGTCAGGGAAAAAATCCGCGATGCATTCGCCATCCTGCTTGGGCTGGCGCGGCAAGGCAAAACGGGCAATTTCAGTGGTGCCATCTTCATCGAACAGGATCAGATCATTCCCCTGCCCCGCCGCTTTGTAATAGCCATAAACGGCCTGTGGGTGCAGAATGTTCTGCGCCTCGCACAAATCCAGCATCCGCTTCATCACCGGGCGAAGCTCCTGGCGCGCCCAGCCCATAAAATCCTCCAGGCTTTTGCCCTGCTTGCGGAAGCCCCATTGAAACTGGAACAGCGAACGCTCATTCAGGAAGGGCACCACGGCCTTGGGTGAGGCTTCCAGAACTTTCGCACCCCAGAAAGGCGGAGTGATGGCGGTTTCAGATTCATTTAGGCGGCGCCTGCGGGTTTGCACCTCCTTGATGTCCACCGGCGCAAAGGCCTTTTCATCCGCTTGGCCGAGGCTGCGCTTGGTGTTGCGCGCCTTGCCAGCGCGCTTGGCCTGGATGGTAGCCAGATAAGCGTCGAAATCCGCCCCTGTCACCTTATCCATCAGATGCAGCCCATCGAAAGCATCGCGCGCATAAGCCACACGGCCGGAGGCGTAAGACGCCACACAATCATCCTCGACATAATTGCGCGTAAGTGCGGCCCCACCCAGCATCACCGGAATCTCCAGCCCCTGGCGGGACAGCTCCTCCAGGTTTTCACGCATCACCACAGTGGATTTAACCAACAGGCCGGACATGCCGATGGCATGGGCCTTATGCTCCTTAGCCGCCGCCACCATCTCCGCCAGCGGCACCTTGATGCCGAGATTGATGACCTTGTAGCCGTTATTGGTGAGGATGATGTCGACAAGGTTCTTGCCGATATCATGCACATCGCCTTTAACGGTGGCGAGCACGATGATGCCGCGCTCCTCGCCCTCCACGCGCTCCATCATTGGTTCCAGATACGCCACGGCAGCCTTCATGGTCTCGGCGGATTGCAGCACAAACGGCAATTGCATCTTGCCAGCGCCGAACAGCTCGCCCACCACCTTCATCCCATCCAGCAGGATATTGTTGATGATCTCGAGCGGCTTGTGGGTTTGCAGCGCCTCTTCCAGATCCGCTTCCAGCCCCTTGCGGTCGCCATCCACAATACGGTCCTTCAACCGGCCTTCGGGCGTCTCGGCACGTTTCTTGGCGGTTGCGTCAGCGGCTTTGCGGCCGGCAAACATCTCCAGCAGCTTCTGCAGCGGATCGTACCCTTCTTCGCGGCGGTCGAAGATGAGGTCTTCGCACACCTTCACCTCCGCCGGGTCGATGAGATGCAGCGGCCGGATTTTGCTCACATGCACGATAGCGCCTGTCATGCCGGCTTTCACCGCATGGTCCAGGAACACAGAGTTCAGCACCGCGCGCGCGGCAGGGTTGAGGCCGAAGGAGATATTGGAAAGGCCAAGGATAATCTGAATATCCGGAAATTTATCCCGGATGAGTTTGATGCCTTCCAAAGTCCATTGACCCAGCTTGCGGTCATCCTCATTGCCGGTGGCGATGGTGAAGGTGAGCGGGTCGATCAGCAAATCCGATTGCGGCAAGCCGTATTTATCGCAGGCAAACTCCACCAGCCGCGTGGCGATACGCAGCTTGTCATCAGGCTCCTTGGCCATGCCGACCTCATCGATCGTCAATGCGATCACCGCCGCGCCGAATTTTTTGGCCAGCACCAGGCGGTCTGTCGCGTGCCCCTCGCCGTCCTCGAAATTTATCGAGTTGATGATCGGCTTGCCGCCATGCAGCTTCAACGCCGCCTCAATCACCGGGGTTTCGGTGGAATCGATCACCAAAGGCGCGTTTACCGATGAGGTGAAGCGGGTAATCACCTCGTTCATCTCATAGGTTTCATTGCGGCCAACAAAGGCGGTGCAGATATCCAGCGCGTTGGAGGCTTCGGCCACCTGCTCGCGCCCCATGGCCACGCAGCCGTCCCAGTCGCCAGCCTCCTGCAGCTCCCGCCATTTCTTCGAGCCATTGGCGTTGCAGCGCTCGCCGATGGAGAAATAGCTGTTCTCCTGACGCAAGGGCACCGCGCCATACAGGCTGGCAACAGCGGGCATCCAGAAGAATTTGCGCGCGATGGGGGCGGGACGCGGGTTGCCCAGCTTCTTCAACATGCCGTCCAGCGCCTGGATATGCGGGATGGAGGTGCCGCAGCAACCGCCGATGAGGTTCACGCCATCCTCGACCACAAAACGCTCCACCCAACTTGCCATTTCTGGCCCGCCCAGCGGGTAGTGGGTGGCACCGTCCACCAGCTCCGGCAACCCGGCATTGGGCTGCACGGAAATCTTGCCAGGCCAGTTCTGGGAGAGGTAGCGCACATGCTCGGCCATCTCCTGCGGACCGGTGGCGCAGTTCAGGCCCATCAGCGGCACGTCCAGCGCGTTGATGATGGTGGCAGCGGCGGCAATGTCCGGCCCCACTAGCAGCGTGCCGGTGGTCTCCACCGTCACCTGCACGAAAATCGGCGTAGCCCTGCCCGCCTGGGCAATAGCGCGCTTCGCACCGTTCACCGCGGCTTTGATCTGCAGCGTGTCCTGGCAAGTTTCGATAAGGATCGCGTCCACCCCGCCGGCCAGCAGGCCCTGGGATTGCAGGAACAGCGCTTCCTCCAGCGGGTCGTAGGCAACATTGCCGAGGCTCGGCAGCTTGGTGCCCGGGCCGATGGAGCCCACCACCCAGCGAGGGCGGCCATCGGCAAAGCTCTCCGCGGCCTCGCGCGCTAGCTCCCCGGCGATTTTGTTGATCTCGAAAGCCCGGTCCGTCAGCTCGAACTCGCCCAGCGTGATCGGGGAGCCGCCGAAGCTGTTGGTCTGCACCATGTCCGACCCGGCCTCGAAATACCCACGATGGATTTCCCGCACCAGATCCGGGCGCGAAAGATTCAGCACTTCCGTGCAGTTTTCCTTGTCCCAGTAGTCTTTCTCGATATCGAGGGTAAGGGCCTGGACGCGCGAGCCCATGCCGCCATCGCAGAGCAAAACGTTACGGGAAAGTACCTCAAGCAGGTGCGGACGGTTTGACATGCTTGCCAAATAGCCTCCCCGCACCCCATTTCCAATACATGGAAAGAGATAGCCGTATTCCGGTTTATATAGGCGGCTCACCGGGGCCGGACGACGCGGTGCTGGTGGAGGATGGCCATGCCATGCCGATAGCCGGCCATGCCATACGGTTCGTGGCCCCGAAATTCGGCCACCAGCCCGGCTGTTTCTGCTGCACCGCGCGCGGCCCCGCCGCCAACGCCTTTTCCGCCTTGTACCGGGACCGCGCGACCGGCGCCGCCCCCTATTTCGGCCAGGTGATTGTGCTGGCATCCCTGCTGGGCGAAGCCGATATTAAAGCCGCATTGGACCAGGACGCCGTGACAAAAGCACGCTTCCGGCTGGCCTCTGCCTGATGCCCATGCCCTAAAATGCTGGGCAGCCCCGCCTGCTGAGAATTGTTCCAGGCCGCAACCGGGGCTATGACCCGTGGGGAACCTGTTGTCTCTGGGGGGAATATGGCCGAAGCGTTCGACGTTATCGTGATCGGGTCCGGGCCAGGGGGGTATGTCTGCGCCATCCGCGCCGCACAGCTCGGCTTCCGGGTCGCCTGCGTCGAGAAGCGCGCAACCCTTGGCGGCACCTGCCTGAATATCGGCTGCATCCCCTCCAAGGCGCTGCTGCAATCCTCTGAGAATTTTCACGAGGCGGCGCACAGCCTCAAGGACCACGGTATCGAGATCGGGGGGATAAAGCTGGACCTCGCCCGGATGCAGGCCCGCAAGGGCGAGGTGGTAACCGCCAATACCAAGGGGGTCGAATTCCTGTTCAAGAAGAACAAGATCACCTGGATCAAGGGCGCGGCCAAATTCACCGGGGCGAATGAGATCGAGGTCGCGGGAACGGCCTACACCGCCAAGCATGTCGTCATCGCCACCGGCTCCGATTCCGCACCGTTGAAGGGCGTTGCGGTGGATGAAAAGCACATCGTCACCTCCACCGGCGCGTTGGAGCTGGATAAAGTGCCGGGCCATATGGTGGTCATCGGCGGCGGCGTGATCGGGCTGGAGCTGGGCTCGGTGTGGCGCCGCCTGGGGGCCGAGGTCACCGTTATCGAGTTCCTGGACAAGATCATCCCCACCATGGATGGCGAAATCTCCAAGACCTTCCAGCAGATTCTCACCAAGCAGGGCTTCAAGTTCAAGCTCGGCCACAAGGTCACCGCCGCCAAAATTGAGGGCGAAAAAGTCACCCTGACCGTGGAACCCGCCAAGGGCGGCGAGGCGCAGAGTATCACCGCCGATGTGGTGCTGCTCTCCATTGGCCGCTACGCCTATACCGAGGGGCTGAACCTGGCCGCCGCTGGGGTTGAAACCGATGAGCGCGGCCGCGTGAAGATCGACAACCACTTCCAGACCAATGTGCCCGGCGTATACGCCATTGGCGATGTGGTGGCGGGCGCCATGCTGGCCCACAAGGCCGAGGAAGAAGGCGTGGCCCTGGCCGAAATTCTGGCCGGGCAGCACGGCCATGTGAATTACAACGCCATCCCCAGCGTGGTTTACACCTGGCCGGAAGTGGCCGCCGTGGGCCAGACCGAGGAAGAGCTGAAAGCCGCCGGGATGGCTTATAAAGTGGGTAAATTCCCCTTCATGGCCAATGGCCGCGCCCGCGCCATGGGGGCAACCGACGGTTTCGTGAAGCTGCTTTCCGAGAAGGAGACCGACAGGCTGCTGGGCGCGCATATCCTCGGGCCGGACGCCGGCGGGCTGATCGCCGAATGCGTGACGGCCATTGAATTCGGTGCCTCCGCCGAGGATGTGGCGCGCACCTGCCACGCCCACCCCACCCTTAGCGAAGCCGTAAAAGAGGCAGCACTTGCCGTTGACGGCCGGGCGGTACACATCTGATGATCCGCCTCGGTGTGAATATCGACCATGTCGCCACGCTGCGGAACGCGCGCGGCGGCAACCACCCGGACCCGCTGACCGTGGCGAAGTCGCTCGTCGGCTCGGGCATGGATGGCATCACCATCCATCTGCGCGAGGACAGGCGCCATATCCGCGACGCCGATGCCGAGGCAATTTGCGCCTGGGCGGGAAAGCCGGTGAATTTCGAAATGGCCGC
>JAKBCD010000076.1 GCA_021808205.1 Pseudomonadota bacterium
GGAAAGCTGGGCTGGGCGGCGCGGCGCCATCGCGGCAACACCCAGGCGCTCCAGCAGCGCCAGTGCGGCATTGTTGCGTTTGGGCGTGCCGGAGGGCAGCGCCAGCGCCACATTCTCCAGGCAGCTGAGATGCGGCCAAAGCGCGAAATCCTGAAACACCATGCCAAGGCCACGGCGTTCTGCTGGCACAAACACCCGGGCGGAGTCGTCCACCACCGCATCGGCGATTTTGATGCACCCGGCATCAACGCGATCCAGCCCCGCGATCATTCGCAGCATGGTTGTTTTGCCGGAACCGGATTCCCCGGCCAGCACAAGAAACTGGCCTTCCTCCAGCGCCAGATTGATGCCGCGCAGCACAGCCCGGCCACCAAGACGGCGTGTGGCGTCGCTGATCTCGAGACTCAGGGTCATGTTACCTTCCCGGCCCTGAGGCCAGACGCGCCGCCAATGCGCAGCGCCAGGTTCAGCAGCGCGGCCAGCCCCGCCAAAACCCCCATGGCCAGCAATGCCAGCTGGGCTGCTTGGCCATAATTTGCCATCATATCCGCCGAAACAATGGCGACACCCAGCGGCATCTGCCCCGGCACATAGAGTAGCTCGGAGACCGGCAACTCGAACATCACGCCGGCCACCACCAGCAGCCAGGCATAAAGGCCGGGGCGGATGAGCAAGGCGCCCTCGATGTCGATGAGGCGGGTGTGCAGCCTCAAGCCGCAAATCCTGGCCGCTTCGTCCAGTTTGGCGTCGATCTGGGCCATGGCACCGCCAAGCAGCCGCGCGGCCATTGGCAAGGCGCCCGCCGCGTAGGCAATAACCAGCAGCAAGGCGGTGCCGTAGAGCGGCAGAATATCGTTATTGAAGGCCACCACATATCCCGCGCCGAGCACCAGGCCGGGAACCGCCATATTGGCGGTAAGACTGCTCTGCACCGCCACCGTGAACCAGGCCGAGCGTCCGCGTTGCAGCTTGTGTATGAACAGCGCCGCGCCCAACGCCAGCGTGCCGGCGAGCACACCATAGCCCAACGAGCGCGGGATGGCGGCAAGGGCCTCTGCATCCAGCCGCGGGCCGCGCAGGGCCATACTGGCCAATACCAATAGCGGCCCGGCGATGCCAGCGCCCCACAGCAAGGCCGCGGCGAAGGCCAACGCCAGACGCCCGGCAGGCCCGGGACGTACCGGGAGAGCCCGGCGCGACTTGCCGTGGACCAGTGCCGCGTGAAATCGCCGCTGGGTGGCAATTTGCAGCGCAGCGAGCAGGGCCGCGCTGCCGATCAGCCACCAGCACAGCATCGCCGCCCCGGCAAAGTCAGTTGGCGTGGTATCGAGCCGTTCATAGATGGCGTAAGTGAGGATTGGAATTTTTGCGGTTACGCCCAGAGTGGCGGGAATGCCAAATTCCTGCATCGTTTCGATGGCCGCAATGGCGAATGCTGCCGCCATGGCAGGCGAGGCGAGGCGCAAAGCAAGCCACAGCCGCCGCCGCGCTGGCAGCCGCAGCACCAGTGCGGCTTCGCGCAGCGTGGCGCTGGCACCTGCAAAGGTGCTACGGGCGACAAATACGGCAAACGGCAGCGCCTTCAAGACATAGAGAAACTCCAGCCCGACCGGGCCAAGAAAAAGCTGGCCGAATAACCCGTTGCGTAACAGCGGGTAGGTGAAGATGACCAGCCACCCGGTGGTGAGCACATAGCCAGGCGTAAGAAACAGCAGCCATAGGCCCAGCTCCAGCGCACGCTTAGCGTAGCCCGCCTTGGTTTCCAGCGCATGTGCCGCCATGGCTCCCAAAGGCGCGACGATGAAACCTGTAAGCAGCGCGAAAGCGGTAGAGTTGAAAAACGGCAGCCAGCTTTCCAGCGCAACCGGGCCCGCCGCCAATGGCAACAGCAGCAGTCGCGCCAGCGGATAAACAAACAGCAGCGCCAGCAGCAGCGCTGCCAGGCTCCGCCAAAGCTTCATGTTCCAGTCATTACTTTAACGAACCAAGCGTTGATGGTGCTTTCCAGCCCGCCCCAAATGACCGGGTCGAGTGTGATTGTTTTGATGGCGGCGATAGCTGGCATACCCGGCAATGGCGGCGGCGCGTTTTGCGTGATCGGCCAGTAATCGCCATCCGCCTCGCCCTGGGCTTGCCGAAGGGCCTGAATGTCCGGCCGCATGACAAAGGCCATGAAGCGCGCGGCCTCTTTCTGTTCACGTGCATTCAGGCCTGCGGCCTCCACCATCACGTTGGGGAGCACGTAGGCCGGGGTGGGAATGGTGACCCGCAGCCCTGGATGATGCGCGGCGTAAAACAGCGCCGCCGAGGATTGCACGATAGCAAGGCTGATAGCCTGCGACTGCAGGGCCGACAGGGTTGCATCGTTCTTGTCGTACATATGCAACCCATTGGCCTTGAGCGCCAGCGGGAAGCCCTGCCCTTTTGGCCAGCCGCCAGCATTTTCAAGCATTCCCGCCAACATTGGGTAAGTAGGGCCAGAGATCGAGGGGTCGTTCATGCCCACCAGATTTTTATAGACCGGCGACAACAGGTCGTTCCAGGTCGCGGGTGGAGTAGGCAGCCGCGCAGGATCTGAAATAAATACCCCCGCCAGCGTGAACCCGGTGGGAATATAGGCGCCATCCGCGCTTAGCAGGCTTTGCCCCACCGGCGTGAGGCCGACAGGTGCAGGCAGGCCATGTGCCAGCAGATGATCCTGATCCAGCGCGGTGGCAGCGGTGGCGCCATCGAACCAGCCGATATCCCAATCAGGGTGACCGCCTTGCGCCACCATCCGGGCCAGCAGGCTGCCGGTGGACAGGCGGGCGACGCTAACCTTGATGCCAGTCTCCTTGGTGAAGGCTGCGGCAACGGCCGAGCCGTAATCCAGCCCGCAATAGAGCACGATCCCGTTTTCAGGCGCTGGCCAGAGCAGCAAGGCAGCAACGGCCATGACGATGGCGGCGAAAACACCCATGATGAGCTTACGCATTTTGGACCATATCCCTTGAAAGCCCGTTAGAGCCGACCCTCAATCGGCGCTTATGTCCTGCGCGGCCATCTGGAATATTACGGCGATGGTAACGGTATAGGTTCTGCCGGCGAAGCCTTTCGGCGGTGGCGGATAATGGGCGATCCGTGCCGCCTGCATCGCCGCGTTGTCCAGCAAGGGATAGCCGCTCGAGCGAGCCAGGGTAATATCGGCCACCACGCCATCGCGGTAGATGAAGTTCACCTCAGGCGTTCCGCTTTCTTGTGCCATTTGCGCGGCCTGGGGATAGACTTGGTTCGCCACACTCTGCACGGCATTCCGCATAGCCACGCGGAACGCGTCCACTTGGCCCAGCGAAGGGGCGGACGGCAAAACAGGCACCGGCGGCGGCGGTGTGACCGGACGCGGGGGCGCGACGTAATGCTGCACCACATGCCGGACCGGCGGCGGCGGCTTTGGCGGCGCCGGCACCGGCCTAGGCACCGGCTTAGGCGGCGGTGGAGACAAAGGCATCGGTTTTGGCGGAACCACGGGCTTGGGCGGAGGCGGTTTTGGGGTGGGCGGCTTTGGCTTCGGGGGCGGGGGCTGCTGCACCGTGATTTTAACCACCGATTGCTGCTGCGCAGGCGGGGGTTGCTGGGTCATGCTCGGCAGAAGTAGCCCCACAGCCGATAATTCGATCAACAGGCCAATGCCAAGCGCCGCCATGAAACGGCGATTTTCTTGGGCTGGCTCCATCCAATTTCCGGTAATATTCATCGCGTAATGCCTATTACGGACCAGCCGCCACGGGTTGCGACGCGATACCGATATCCGTGACATTTGCTTTGCGGGCCGCGTCGATCACGGTCATGAAATGCTGAAAGGCCGAGGCTTTGTCAGCGGCGATGGTGACCTCGGTCTTGGTCGGATCGCCGTCGGCGGCAAACATCGCTGTCAGTTCATCCGGCGTCATCACCGTGTTTTTCACCTTGATGGTGCCGTCTGCCAGCACGTTCACGATAAATTTGGGGTGCGGCAATTGCTGGACCTGCGAGGTGGTGGGCAGTTGCATGGTAACCCCGGCATCCGGGATCATCTGCAACGTGACGATAATGAAAAACACCAACAGAAAGAGCATCACGTCGATCATCGGGATGATCTCGATGCGCGCCTTACGGCGCTCAAAATAGCGCATGGTCATGATGGTGCTATACCGCCGCGAACTGGGCCGCGCCCTGCATGTTCACGGCACGGGCGGCAGGAAGCACCGCTGTGCTATCTGTACGGTTGACGATCATCGTTTTCAGAGAGTCGAGCTGATGCACGACAAGACGAACCTGATTGGACAGCGCGTTAAACCCGGCCAAGCCAAGCATCGCGATAAACAGGCCAAAGGCTGTGGCAACCAGGGCGTCCGCAACGCCGCCGGTAACTTCTGCCGGGGCATGGCCAGGCTGCGCCAGAACATTAAATGCATGGAACATGCCGATGATGGTGCCAAACAAACCCATAAGCGGCGCCAAAGTAACCACGGTATCCAGCACCCATAAGCGGCGGTCCAATGAAGGCGCGATCAGCATGATCGCTTCATCCAGATGGCTGGCCAAAGCCTCGCCGCTCACGGTGCCATGATGGCGCATCGTGGTGTCGATCATTGCCTCTTCGGGGAGGTTTTTGGAAGCTTGCAGCAGCTTGTTCAATTCTACCGCACGCAGCACCGGCATTTCAGACGCGGCGCGAATCACCGACTTGCCTCGCAGGATCGTATTCCGCAGAGACCAGAAACGGTCGATCAGCACAGCCAGCGCCACCAACAGCAAAAGGGCCAAGAAATACAGAATGCCATCCGAATAATTCGCAAGGTAGATGATGTAGTTGAGAGACATGCTTCGAAACTCCAGATTTCTGCCGCCGTTACACCAAGACGGAGGCGGGAGGTATGACAAATATGTGTCAATGCGAACCAGGGCGCGCATCCCGTGAAGGATGGCGCCCCAGTTGTTGTTTTAAGCCTTTAGAACGAGGAGCCGTAACCGATTGGCACGCTCACCGAGCCGAAGGCGGAGAAGCCGGTCAGGCGGTAATAGAGCAGATCGCCGACGCCATTGGTGCCGTTATCGAAGATGATCTGCTTCTGATTGGTGATGTTGTTCAGATTCAACTTCACCTCGATCGGTTCCTTGGCGGGATTGTCGTGATTGAAGGTGTAAGCAAGCGTCACATTCACGACATTATACGGATCGTACCAGCCACCGGGAGACTTACCAGCAGCCGGGCTGCCCTCAGCCGCACCATTGGCGATGTTCACGCCGGTGTTGCCGGAGTATTGGCCACCTGTCCACTGGTCGATCACCGCGGCGTAATAGCCGTTGGCGTTATAGATGGCGCCAAAATTGGCAGTGCCTTGCGGCGCGTTGGTGATCTTGATGTTGGTGGAGGTCTGGAAAGCCTGATTGTAACCAGCATTGCCAAACAGCGTGACGCCATTGCCGAAGCTATACGCTGCCTCGCCCTCAATGCCGCGATAGATCACGCCGCCCTGGTTCACAAACACCTTCTGCGGCGTATTGAAGCCCGGGATCGTCATAGTGACTTTGTTGATAAAGTTCTGGAAGTGGATGTTGTACACATCCCCCGACAAAGCCAAATGTTCGTCTTGATAGTTAAGGCCACCCTGGAAATTGATGGTGCTTTGGGGCTGCACGCTCTCTATTCCCGGATTGTTGATATATAGGGTGTTCAGGTTAGGCGCCAGGAAGCCTTCCGCCGCCTGTACATAGCCAGACATGTTCGGGGTGAACTCATACCGGGCCTCGAACGAAGGCAGCAGCTTCTGCCAGTTATGTGTGTAACCCGTCAGAAGTTCGGTTTTCTGGTTCACCTGCGCGTTCAAGGCACGGCGGAAATAGGACCACTTCAGACCGGCTGTCAGCGTCAGTCCATCGATCGGCTTCCAATCCACCGCGCCATAAGGCTGGAAGGTATAAAGCTGGTTATGCTGCAAACGCTCGATGGAGCCATTCTGGTTGGTTGGCGTAATCTGGCCGCCATTGCTGTCCGCCGGGTCATAATTGATGGCGTTGCCATTGGTGATCGAGACGTTCTGCACGAAGCGCGTGTTCACCTGATGGTCGAACCAGAAACCGGTCTTGATGTCGCCCCAACCGAACTCTTTCTGCAACCGCTGAATGGTGCCAACGGAACGGTATGTCATCAAGAAGGTCTGGCCGGGAATGCCAGGAATGGGCGTGCCGCCGGGGGTTAGCACAACCTCGTTCGGTACACCCGCGCCAGCCGGATTGTTTACCGGAAATAACGAGGTTCCAGCGCTGGCCTGCGTGAAGCCATCACCCAGCGTGTCGTTCGGGTCATCGCCGTTCAGATCGTGGTGATAATAGGCGTAGGTGTAGATTTTGCCATCGTAAAGGAAGCCATCACCGAGGGCGGATTGCAGATCCGCGTAGCTCATATCGGTGGTGATACGGTCTGAATTATACTTGTAATAGGCCTGGGAATTCGGATTGCCGCTGAGGCCGTAGTTCCAGCCTTGAGTCGCCATCTGCGAAAGCGTCGCACCATAAGGCGGATTTTGATAAAGCTGGTCATAGTCGGACATCAGGGTCAGCGTGGTGCTGGCGCTCAGCGGAATCACCACCTTGCCATAGTAGTTGCTACGCTCCTGGTTGGCGTTCGTCAAAGCACCATCACTCTTGATATGCTCAGCCACGAACACACCGGACGCGCCGTTGAGAGAGGGAATGGAGCCGGTATCCAGACGAATGCTGTTATCAGACGTGTTGTAGCTGCCATAGGAACTGTTGAGCGTGAGGCCGGTTTTAGCCGCCGGGTTGATGGTGCGCAGCGAAATGGTGCCACCGAAGGTTGCGTCACCCACCGTATCCGCACCGCCGGGGCCGCGGTCCACAATCGTCTGGCCAAGCAGGCTGTTGGTGAAGAACGACGTGGAGTGATGGGTAAAGTCGTTGGAGTCACCAAAAGGAATGCCATCGAAGGTGACGTTGTACTGGCCATCACTGAAGCCGCGGATGGTGGGGCCTGCGTTTTCCGCCAAGCCCGGGCCGTTCGGGTCGATCACGCTGACAGAGGGTGTCAGGCGGGCGATGTCGGCCCAGCTCTGTGTACCGGTGAGCAGCTTATCAACCGTATGCTTGTCCACCACCGATGTCGGCTGCGTGGAATGGAGCGGCGCCTTGGACGGTGATTCATACGGCGCGGTGCCCGGCGTGTTGACCAAGTTAGATGCGTTATTCGTGCCTGTGGCAAGAACCGAACCCAAGTCGAGGTTAACCGGCGTATTGGCGGTCTGCGCCATGGCAGCGGGCATAACCGCGAAGCTGGCGAGGCCGATATAAAGACTGCGCATGGAACAAACGTTGCGCAGAGCGGAT
>JAKBCD010000077.1 GCA_021808205.1 Pseudomonadota bacterium
CACCGGCGAGGTTACCGGGATGGGCGCCTTCAACATGCTGGAAGCGATCCGACTGCTGGAACTGAAGTCGCGTTTCTACCAGGCATCGTCTTCGGAAATGTACGGAAAAATCCAGGCGCCGTTGCAAAATGAAAACACGCCATTCTATCCTCGTAGCCCCTATGCGGTCTCAAAACTCGCCGCGCACTGGATCACGGTAAACTACCGCGAGAGCTTTGGCATGCATGCCTCTTCGGGCATTCTGTTCAACCATGAAAGCCCGCTGCGCGGAATCGAGTTCGTGACCCGCAAGATCACCGATGGCGTGGCGCGCATCAAGCTCGGGCTCAGTCCTTATCTGGAGCTTGGCAATTTGGAGGCGGCGCGCGATTGGGGCCATGCGCGGGATTATGTGAAGGCAATGTGGCTGATGCTGCAGCAGGAAACGCCGGATGATTATGTGGTGGCCACCGGGCGCAGTGCTACAATCCGCGAATTCTGTGAACTCGCCTTCGGCCAGGCCGGGCTGAACTACCAGGATTATGTGCGGGTCAACCCTGCATTTTTCCGCCCCGCTGAAGTGGATTGCCTGCATGGCGATGCGACCAAGGCGCGCGAAAAGCTTGGCTGGAAGCCGGAGATTACGCTGGAGGCGTTGGCCGCGGAGATGGTCGAGGCTGATCTGCGACGGCACACGCGGACATGACCCGGCTCCTGCTCACCGGCGCCAGCGGCTTCGTGGGCGAACATATGCGGCGCCACCTGCGCGAAAATGCGCCGGAAGTTGAGGTTCTGGCCCCGGCGTTCGATATCACCGAGCAGGCGGCCACAACCAGGCTGATCGCCTCCACAAAACCGGATGCGTTGCTGCATCTGGCCGCCGTCTCGGCCCCCGCCAAGGCCGCCCGCGCGCCAGAACATGCCTGGGCGGTGAACGTGCAGGGCACGCTGAACCTTGCAGAAGCTGTCCTCACCCACGCTCCCGCCTGCAGGTTCGTCTTCGTCTCCAGCGCGGAAGTCTATGGCTCAGCCTTTCTCAACCCGACACCGGTGACAGAGGAAACGCCACCCGCACCCCTCACCCCTTATGCCAAGACAAAAGCCGCGGCGGAGGCAGCCCTCGCCGCGCTGCCAGGGCTAAAACTGCTGCGCCTGCGCCCTGCCAACCATACCGGGCCGGGGCAAACGCCAGATTTCGTTGTACCCGCCTTCGCCAAACAGATCGGGCATATCGAGGCAGGGTTGCAACCACCAGTGCTCACCACAGGCAATCTCGACGCCAGACGCGATTTTCTGGACGTGCGGGATATCTGCGCTGCCTATGCCAGCGCGCTGACCTTGCCAGACCCCGTACCCGGCGAAATCCTCAACATCGGCACCGGCACCACCCAGCGCATCGGCGATCTGCTTGAAATCCTGCTTGGCCTGTCCAAGGCGCGCATCCGCGTGGAAGCCGACCCGGCGAAACAACGTCCCTCGGAAATTCCCGAAACACGGATGGATACTGCCCGCGCCCAGCAGCGCCTTGGCTGGAGCCCGCGCATACCGATCCACGAGACCCTGGCCGCCACGCTGGATTTTTGGCGTGCAGCCGAAGCACTATCCGAGCGATAGACAACCTGGCGGTAAAAATAGACGAATTGCGCTCGCCGATGGACAAATCAGCCCCCCAAACCCCCTTCCGCAATACGAAGGAACGCGAGCAGGGACGCGCCGCCAAGCGCGACGCCGTGCTGCGCGCCGCGGTGCGCATGTTCAACCAACGCGGCTACCACACCACGTCGCTGGATGATGTCGCTTCCAGCCTCAGCATCTCTAAGCCACTGATCTACCATTATCTCGGCACCAAGGATCAGGTGCTGTTCGAATGCCTACGCATCGGGCTGAAGCGCCTGCGCGAAGCAGCCGAGGAAGCGGCGGCACTTCAGGGCACCGGGCTGGACCGGCTGAAAATCTTTCTTCGCCGCTATGCGCAGGTTATCATGGACGATTTCGGGCGCTGTGTGATCCGCACTGGAGACGAAGCCCTTGCACCGGAAAGCCGGGCGCGGTTCCGGGCCTTGAAGCGCGAGATTGACCAGGCGCTGCGCAGCTTCGTGCAAGAGGCGGCGAATGACGGCTCGGCCCAAATCTCCGACGTGAAACTGACCGCTTTCGCTTTCGTTGGCGCATTGAACTGGTCCGCCCGCTGGCAGAACCCGGAGGGTGAATTGCCGCTTGGCGAGATTGCCGAACGGCTCGTGGACATATTGGTCCGAGGCATTGAACCCCGGCCTTAAACTTGTTCCCGCTCCGGACGCGCCGTAGTGGCCAGCACCAAGCTTCGTATCCGCCAGGTGAGCGCCAGCGCAGCCAGCACAATCACGCTCCCGGCCAGGAACACGGCCGGATAGCCGAAATGCCCGGCCAACAGGCCGGCGGTGGGGCCGGTTAGCCCCAGCGCCACGTCCAGGAACACGGTGTAGATGGCGATTGCCGCACCCCGGCTGCCCGGTGCCACCAGCTGCAGCGCCTCCACCGCCAGGGCCGGAAAAATGAGGGAAAACCCAACACCAGCCAGTGAGGCGCCTAGCAACGCCACTGGCGGTATGGGTGCCAGCCACAACAACACTAACCCCGCAACCTCGATTGCGAAGGAAATCAAAGCCGAACGGAATCCGCCAAAACGCCCAATTGCGCCCGCCAGAAAAACCCGCACCGCGACAAAGCACACGCCGAAGCTGGCGAGCGCATAGGCCGCCCCCTGCCAGCCATGGGCGGTGTAATAAAGAGCCATGAACGCTACAATTACGCCGAACCCGAAGGAGCCGCCCGCCAGTGCCAGACCATAGGGTACGATCTCGCGCGCCACGCTCAGCATGGTCATCCGCTTGGCCCCCGCAATGGGTACCGCCGCCTTTTTAAAAGCCGCCGCCGCCAGCCCAAGCAGCGGCAGAATAATCGCCGCCGCTGCCAGGGCGCGCAAACCACCCCAGTGCATCAACGCCACGCCAGCGGGCGCCCCGGCCGCAATGCCGCCATAAGAAGAAACGCCGTTCCAAGAGATCACCTCCGCCATCGCGCTCCCACCGAACCGCCCGATGCCCCAGGTGATGCAGCCGGTGCCGGTGCCGCTTTCCCCCGCGCCCAGCAGCAGCCGGCTTGCCAGTAGCCAAGCCAGCACCGCCAGCGGCGCTTGCGCATTTCCGGCAGCGAGAATGCACAACCCGTTCAGCAAAGCGCAGACAAGCCCGCCCAGCACCGCCACCTTGCCACCGCGGGCATCCGACAGACGACCGACAAACGAGCGTGTAAGCAGTGTCGCCGCGTATTGCAGGCTGATCACACCACCAGCAAACGCTGCGCTATAGCCCAGCGTAAAATGCACGAGGCCGGGAAACACCGCCAACGGCAGACCAATGAGAAAATACGTGATGGCGTTGAATACAACGATCGAGAGGATGCGCGCGGTGCGGTTACCTGCCGCTTGGTTGCCACCTGTTGCCATTTCTGGAGAGCCTCCCGCCGTGCCGATGCAATTTTAAGAGCGTTGGGCGGGGTATAAAATTCTGCTCGTCATGCGCGCGCCGCTACCCAGCGAAAGCCTGTTCTACCGCCGCCCAATCCGCCACCCAGCCGGGTGCATCCAGCTTCACAAAACCAGGCATCGCCGCTTCCAGCACCGGCCCCGGCGGCACCAGCCGCCCGGCTTTTACGAAGGCCGCGCGCATCACCGCGCTGCATGCCACACCATCAGGTCCGGTGAATATCTGCTCCACATACATCCAGCGCTCGTCGCAGCCGAACAGCCTGGTAGCGAGACTGAACCGCGCGAAGGGCGAGAGCGGCCGACGGAAGCGCATGGCGGCACCCGCCAGCACCACGCCCAGCTTCTCACGCCGCATCACGGGCCAGACCCCGGCGCGCAGGATCAAATCCGTCCGTCCCAGATCCATGAGCGATAAATAACGCGAGTTGGTCATGTGCATATTGAAGTCCAAATCTAGCGGCCAGACCCGGAAATTCAGCGCCGAGGCATCCCCCATGCCGAGCCTTGGCCGCCACATCGCGCCGATGATGACGGCCATCAGCCTGAAGACCAGGTTCATACGCTTTGCCTGGCCGCTTCTTCGGCCACCAGCTCTTTGCGCGAAAGCTTGCCGACGACGGTTTTTGGCAGAACGTCGCGAAACTCGATCTTCTTTGGCTGTTCGACTGGCGAAAGCTGGGTTGCTAGGAACGCCTGCAGCGCCTCTTCGGTAAGCTGCGCTCCCTCTTGCAATTTTACATAAGCCTTCGGGACCTGCCCGCGCTTGGCATCCGGTATGCCGATCACCACCGCCTCCAGTACCGCCGGATGCTTGTAGAGCGCTTCCTCCACCATGCGCGGATAGACATTGTAGCCACCCGAGATGATCAGATCCTTGATCCGGTCGACAAGAAAGATGTAGCCATCCTGGTCAATGTACCCGACATCGCCGGTGCGCAGCGCGCCATTAACAAACACTTTCGCGGTCTCATCCGGCCGGTTCCAGTAGCCCATCATTACCTGTGGTCCGCGCACGCAAACCTCGCCCCGCTCGCCCTGCGGCACGAGGCGCATGGGGTCGTCTAGCGCGCGGATTTCCACAATCGTTTCATCCAGCGGCAGGCCAATGGAACCGTCGCGCACCGCGCCGAACTGATTGGCCGAAACCACTGGTGAAGCTTCCGAAAGTCCGTAGCCTTCGACAAGCTGGCAGCCGGATATCGCCTCAAACTGGGCGCGTATTTCGGCCGGCAGCGGTGCCGCGCCGGAAATGCAGAAACGCAAGGAAGATAGTTCCCATTTTTCCTTGACCGCAGCCTCGTTGATATTGGCGTAGATTGTCGGCACACCAGGAAAGAATAGCGGCTTGGTGCGCGCCAGCGTCTTGCGCAGCACGGCCTTGTCGTAACGCGGCAGCAAAATCATCTCGAGCCCCAGCATGACCGAGAGGTTCATCGCAACCGTCATCGCGAACACATGAAATAGCGGCACCAGCGTCAACATGCCCGAGCCTGGTTGTATGTCGGGCACCCGCCTTGCCAACTGCACGCAATTGGCAATGAGATTGGCGTGGCTCAGCATTGCGGCTTTCGGAATACCCGTGGTGCCGCCTGTATATTGCAACACTGCTACATCTGTTGTCGGGTTACACGCCACCGGGCGCGCCACCGCCCCAGGCGCCACCAAAGCGCTGAACTTCACGTGCCGCGAATCGACGGGAATTTTCGCAAGGCTCTGGCGCCGCGTCAGCCAAAAGCCCACCCGTTTCAATGGGTCGAGGATTTCCAGCATCGAACCAATAACAAGATGATCCAGCGTGCCATCCGCCACAATCGGCGCAAGCTTGCCGTACAGCTCACTTATGTCCAGCGTGGCTGCAATGCGCGCGCCGCTATCCTTCAGGAAATGCCGAATCTCGCCTTCCACGTAAAGCGGGCTGAGATTCACCACCACACCGCCAGCTCGTAAAATCGCGTAATAGCACACCACGTAATGCGGCGTGTTGGGCAGGCACAGGGCCACGCGTGTGCCCTTTTCCACGCCCAGACGCTGAAACCCTGCCGCCGCACGATCCACCAACCGGCCCAATTCGGCATAGCCCGTGCGCTTTCCAAGAAAATCCATCGCCGTAACGCGAGGAAACCTTACCACCGCATCGGCCAAAAGCTGCCCCACCGGCAGAATGGGAAGCGGCCCGCTACGCCACGACTCGTCCATCGTCAGCCTCCAACGCAAGGGGTTAGGGTTGTGGCAGGGCGGGTCCAGACCTCAGAGCGGCCGAGCAATGGAATCCCGATATAGCCACGCACATGCATCGTGCCATCCGCCGCCACATGCAACCTCGAATGATAGGTGTTGCCGCTTTTCGGATCGTAGATCCACCCGCCTTTCCACCCACCATCTCCGCCGGGTTTGAAATCGCCCAAAATCTGCAAGCCGCATAGTGGCCTGGCCTGCAGGGCCGCATTGCTGTTGTGGATGTCGGTTTTCGGCTTACCCGCCGTATCCAGCGGAGCTTTCAGCCACTCGATCTTGCCGCATAAATCCCCGCCGCAGGTTGAAATTAAGATCCCCGCCTTGCCGCTCTGGTCAACCCACCAGCCCATCGCCGGGGTCTGCGCCATCGCCTGTGCCGCCCAGAAAAACAAGCCAAAACCAGCGACAAGGATTTTTGCGCCGCGCTTGAATAAGATCTCTTGCATTTCTATCCCCATTTAGTATTTTACATACACAATACGTCTGGTTTCACCTGTATTCAATAGACTGGTTTCACCTGTATTCAATAGAAAAGACGGGCAGCGCGGCCCGCTGGATAACAAATAGGTTGAGGAGGACACCAAGGGCATGAGAACTATAAGACCATTCAAATCTCAGTTTCTGTCGGCGACAGCCTTTGGCGTTATGGCCACGCTTGGTCTCGGCCAAGCAGCGCACGCCTCGGGCTTTGGCCTGCGCGAAGGCGCGGCCGACGCGCTGGGCAACGCTTTTACCGGCGGCGAGGCAAAGGCTTATGACGCCACCACCGCCTGGGCCAACCCGGCCGGCATGGCACTGTTGGACCAGAACGAGGTCGATGGCGGAATCAGCTATATCGGCCCCTCGGCCACCTTCTCCGGCTACAACACCAACCCGCTCACCGGCGGCAATGTCAGCGGCACGCAGGGCGGCAATGCCGTTTCACCCGCAGCATCTGGCTCGCTGTATGGCGTGTTCGTTCTGGCGCCAGATTGGCGGCTGGGCTTTTCCATCACCAATCCGTATGGCGAGCGCACCTCTTATCCGCGCGATTTTGTCGGCCGGTATCAGAGCCTCGTTTCCAGCATCACCGGCGTGGATTTCGGCGTCGCCCTCTCATATAAGCTCAACGATCATGTCTCCGTCGGCGGCGGTCCGGTTTTTGAATATTTCAACGCCCGCCTCACCCAGGCGTTGAACGTCCCGGTGCTGAGTGCCGCCACCGGCCAAGACCCAATCGCGGATGTTCATGGCACCACAGTCGGTTTCGGCTATAATCTTGGATTACTCTACAGAATTGACAACGCGACGCGCATCGGCGTCGACTACCATTCACGCATTCGGCAAGATATCAGCGGCACGCAGCACATCACTGTTCCGGCGGTCTATTCCGTTCTCAGCCCTGCCACCGCGGCACTTCTGGTGGCAGGCAACAGCCCTGCCACCACCACCATTACCATGCCGGATTCCATCGACATCGGCATCTACCACCAGATCACCCCGGCCTGGGCGGTGATGGGCAGCCTGCAATGGACCCATTGGGCTCTGCTCAACAACCTGCATGTAACCCCGACCAACGGCTTCCCCGGTACCGTGATCTACGAGAACTGGCGCAATACCTGGTTCGCAGGCGTGGGCACCA
>JAKBCD010000078.1 GCA_021808205.1 Pseudomonadota bacterium
GAGGAAGTGGCAAAGCTCTCTGCGAAGGCGGAAGCGCAGCTGAAAGCCATCTATGCCAGGCTGAGCCCCTGGCAGAAAACGCAAGTTGCCCGGCATGCGGAACGGCCGAAGGCGCTGGCGGTTATCGCCGCGCTGATCGAGGATTTTACCCCGCTGGCGGGGGACCGCGCCTTTGCCGATGATGCCGCGATTATTGGCGGCATGGGGCGCTTTCGGGGGCAGGCGGTGATGGTGATCGGCACCGAAAAGGGCACCGACACGGAATCGCGCCTGAAGCATAATTTTGGCATGGCCAAGCCCGAGGGCTACCGCAAGGCGCGGCGGTTGATGGAGCTGGCGGGAAAGTTCAATCTGCCGGTTCTCACCTTCGTGGACACCTCCGGGGCCTTCCCCGGCATCGAGGCTGAGGCGCGCGGCCAGGCGGAAGCCATCGCGCGGGGGATCGAGGCGTGCCTGGACGCGCCGGTGCCGCTGGTGGCCACCATTATCGGTGAAGGCGGCTCTGGCGGCGCCATCGCGCTCGCGGCAGGTAATGCGGTGCTGATGTATGAGCACGCGATCTATTCGGTGATCTCGCCGGAGGGCTGCGCCTCTATCTTGTGGCGGGATTCCGCCCAGGCCGCCACAGCGGCCGAGGCGATGCGCATCACCGCGCAGGATTTGAAGAAGCTGGGGCTGATTGACGAGATTGTGCCCGAGCCGATGGGTGGTGCCCACCGCGACCCGGAAGCGGCCCTGGCCGCATTGGGCTATGCGGTGGAAAGGGCGCTTGCACCACTATGCGGACAGACGCCTGAAGCACTGAAAATGAAGCGCCGGGAGAAGTTTTTGGCGATGGGCAAGCTGGGGCTATAGGCGCCCCCATCCCGGCCGGTTGGTGAGCAGGCTGGCCCACGCGGCGAGGCCAAGCGCCGCGCCGATGACACCCTGCGTGCCGTTATAATTCACCACCGCGGCGATGCCGAGGCCGATGGCCAGCCCTGCCACCCAGCGTCGGCCCCAAAAGAATGCCAGCAGCCCAGCCGCCAGCGCCGCCCAGCCGAAAAGCCCCAGATATTGGCCGATCAGATCCCAGCTACGCGGCACGCACCAGCCAGGTGCAGAGGTTGCGGCGCAGATGCCCACTGTGGCGCGCGGCACGATGGCGAGTTGCCGGAACGCGAACGCCCCGCCCCCCATCAATGCCGCTAGCGCCAGGCCTGCCCAGTCCTGCGGTTTCCACTGCGCTGTTATGTTCATTTGCAGTCCTTCGCGGTTGCTCTTCCTGGTGCGGGGCCGTATTGCTGCGGTGCGTCAGTTTAACCAAAGGTCCATGACAGTCCAAACCACCCAAGGCAAGCCGAAGAGCTTCCAGGACATTATCCTGACACTGCATTCATTCTGGGCCAGGCAGGGCTGTGTGATTCTCCAACCCTACGACGTGGAAATGGGCGCTGGCACGTTTCACCCCGCCACCACTTTGCGCGCCTTGGGGCCCAAGCCCTGGAAGGCGGCCTATGTGCAGCCCTCGCGCCGGCCATCGGACGGGCGGTATGGCGAGAACCCGAACCGGTTGCAGCATTACTACCAGTATCAGGCGCTGCTGAAGCCAAGCCCGGATAATATCCAGGATTTGCTGCTGGAGAGCTACGACGCCATCGGCATCGACCGCCGCCGCCATGACATACGCTTTGTGGAGGATGACTGGGAAAGCCCGACCTTGGGCGCCTGGGGGCTGGGCTGGGAGGTGTGGTGCGACGGCATGGAGGTGACGCAGTTCACCTATTTCCAGCAGGTGGGCGGCATTGCCTGCGTCTCGCCCTCGGCCGAGCTGACCTACGGGCTGGAGCGGCTGGCGATGTATGTGCAGGGCGTTGAGAATGTCTACGAACTCGACTTCAACGGCCAGGGCGTTTCCTATGGCGACGTATTTCTGCGCGCCGAGCGGGATTATTCGAAGCATAATTTCGAGCTGGCGAATACCGAAATGCTGGCACGGCATTTTGAGGATGCCGAGGCGGAATGCCAGGCTTTGGTGGCGGCTGGTGTGGCCCAGCCCGCCTATGACCAATGCATCAAGGCCAGCCATTTGTTCAATTTGCTGGATGCGCGGGGCGTGATCTCGGTGGCGGAGCGCGCCGCTTACATCGCCCGGGTGCGTAATCTGGCGAAAGCCTGCGCCGAAGCCTGGATTGCGGGGGAATAATGCCTGAGTTTTTCCTGGAGCTGTTCTCCGAAGAAATTCCGGCGCGGATGCAGGCGGGTGCGGCAGCCCAGCTTGAGGGCATTTGCGCCGCGGCGCTGAAGCCGCTGAGCATTGCCGTGCAGCAGGTGTTTTATGGCCCGCGCCGGATTGCGCTGCGTGCAGATGTGGCGGCGGAAGTGGCGGCGAGTGTGGTGGCTGAACGCGGCCCGCGCACCAGCGCGCCGGAGCAGGCTTTGGCGGGGTTTTTGCGCAAGCATGGCGCCGCGAAAGAGGATTTGGTCCAGGAAGGCGATTTCTGGGTGCTGAACAAGCAAACGCCCGCGCAATCGGCGGGCGCCTTTATTGCGGCGGCGTTGCCGGAGCTGCTGGCGAAACTCCCCTGGCCGAAATCCATGCGTTGGGGTTCGGGTGGGGAGTTCACCTGGGTGCGTCCGTTGCGCCGGATTGTGTGCTTGCTGGATGGCGAGGTGGTGCCGTTCACGCTTGGCCCGGTGATGGCGAGCAACATCACCGAAGGCCACCGTGTGCATGGGAAGGGGCCGTTTGAGGTGTCCTCCGCTGCCGTGTGGGAAGAAAAATTGCGCGAGCATTGCGTGATCGCGGACCAGGGCGAGCGACGCGCCAAAATCGCCGAGGGTATTGCGGGCGCGGCGGCGAGGCTTGGCCTTACCGTGGCACCGGATGAGGCGTTGCTGGACGAGGTGACCGGGCTGGTGGAATATCCGGTGCCGTTGATCGGGCGGATTGACCCGGAATTCATGGAGCTGCCGCCGGAGGTGCGCGAGCTTTCCATGAAGATCAATCAGAAATATTTCGCCCTGCGCGATGCAGCGGGCAAGCCAGCCCCGTATTTCGCTTTCGTGGCGAATCTGGCGGCGGATGATGAGGGCAAGGCGATTATCGCGGGCAATGAGCGTGTGCTGCGCGCCCGGCTTTCCGATGCACGGCATTTCTGGGCGCTGGATTTGAAGACGCCTTTGGATGCGCTGCTGCCGAAGCTGGAGAAAATTACCTTCCACGCGAAGCTCGGCACGCAGCGCCAGCGGGCAGACCGGATCGCGGATTTGGCGGAGGAGATTGCCTCCGCTTTGGGAGGCACGGCTGAGCAGGCCGGGCAGGCGGCGACAGCGGGTTTGCTGTGCAAGGCTGATCTTGTCACCGGCATGGTGGGCGAGTTTCCTGAACTGCAAGGTATAATGGGCGGTTATTACGCCACGCGCGGGCGCGGCGAGGTGATCGGCGGGGCGATTTCCAGCCATTACCAGCCGAAAGGCCCCTCGGATGATGTGCCGGTTGGCGTTGTGCCGGTTGCGGTGGCGCTGGCGGATAAGCTGGACACGCTGCGGGAGTTTTTCGCGGTTGGTGAGAAACCGACAGGCTCGGGCGACCCGTTCGCGTTGCGCCGCGCGGCGCTCGGCGTCATTCGCATCGTGCTGGAGAATCAGTTGCGGCTGAAGCTCAAGCCGTTGCTGGGCAGCGCGGCGGGCGAGCTGTTTGGCTTCATCATCGAGCGGCTGCGGGTGAAACTGCGCGGCGAGGGCAAGCGGTTCGACGTGCTGGATGCCGTGCTCGCCGCCGGTGAGGATGATGATCTGGTGCGGCTGATGAAGCGCGTCGAGGCGCTCTCCGCGATGCTTGGTCGCGCTGATGGCCAAGATTTGCTCGCTGCATACAAGCGTGCAGCAAACATTCTGCGTATCGAGAGCGCGCGCGATGGCATGGAATACAGTGGGGAAGTCGACGCCGCTTTGCTTCAAGAAACGGCAGAGAAAAACCTCCACAATGATTGTGGAGGCGTCATGAAGCTCGTCCAGGCCGAGTCTGGGGCAATTGCCGAAGAGCGATTTGAAGACGCAATGAAAATCTTGGGGGCATTGCGCATGCCCATCGACGCTTTTTTTGAAAACGTTACTGTCAACGCGGAATCGCCTGATTTGCGCCGCAATCGTTTGCGATTGCTCGCGCGCTTCACGGGTGCGGTAGACCAGGTGGCTGATTTTTCCCGGATTGAAGGTTGAGGAGAGCAGAGATTATGACGAAATGGGTGTATAATTTCGGCGCTGGCGTAAACGACGGCAATGCCTCACTCCGCAATTTGCTGGGTGGCAAGGGTGCCAACTTGGCCGAAATGGCGAGCATCAATCTGCCCGTTCCGCCAGGCTTCACCATCACGACCGAAGTCTGCACTGCCTATTACGAAAATGACCGCAACTACCCGGCTGAGCTGAAGGTGCAGGTGGATGCCGCTCTCGCCCGCATCGAGCAGGCGGTGGAGCGCAAATTCGGCGATAAGGACAAGCCGCTGCTGGTCTCCGTGCGTTCGGGTGCGCGGGTTTCCATGCCGGGCATGATGGACACGGTGCTGAATCTTGGCTTGAACGATGAAACCGTGGTGGGGCTGGCCGCGGCCTCCGGTGATGCGCGCTTCGCCTGGGACAGCTATCGCCGTTTCATCCAGATGTATGGCTCGGTGGTGCTGGGTGTGGACCATCACCGCTTCGAGGAAATCATCGAGCAGGTGAAGCTCGAGGCCGATGTGACCGAGGATACCGCCCTCTCCCCCGCGCATTGGCAGGAGGTAGTTGAAGGTTACAAGAAGATGGTGAAGGAGGACCTGGGCGCGCCCTTCCCGCAGAACCCGCAAGACCAGCTTTGGGGTGCCATCGGCGCCGTGTTCGGCAGCTGGATGAATCCGCGCGCCAATGTTTATCGCCGCCTGCACGACATTCCGGCCGATTGGGGCACGGCGGTGAATGTGCAGGCCATGGTGTTTGGCAATATGGGCGATGACTGCGCCACCGGCGTGTGCTTCACCCGCGACCCCTCCACCGGCCTCAATGAGTTCTATGGCGAGTATCTGGTGAACGCGCAGGGCGAGGACGTGGTGGCGGGCATCCGCACCCCGCGCCCGCTGTCCGAGGCTTATGCCAAGCCTGGCGAGATCTCCATGGAGGAGGCGCTGCCGGAGGCTTACAAGGAACTGCATAAGGTCCGAGAAATCCTTGAGAAACACTACAAGGATATGCAGGACATTGAGTTCACCGTGCAGCAAAACAAGCTTTATATGCTGCAGACCCGCTCGGGTAAGCGGTCCGCCGCGGCCTCTCTAACCATTGCGGTGGAGATGGCCAATGAAGGGCTGATCGACAAGAACACTGCCGTGATGAGGGTGAACCCTGCGGCTTTGGACCAATTGCTGCACCCGACGCTCGACCCGAAGGCGCCAAAGAAGCTTTTCTCCAGGGGCTTGCCGGCATCGCCGGGTGCGGCCTCCGGCATGGTCGTGTTTTCGGCTGATGAAGCAGAGTTTCGCGCCCAGAAGGGCGAGGCCGTGGTGCTGGTGCGTATTGAGACCAGCCCTGAGGATATTCACGGCATGCACGCCGCGAAAGGCATTCTCACCACGCGCGGCGGTATGACCAGCCATGCCGCCGTGGTGGCGCGCGGCATGGGCCGGCCCTGTGTGGCGGGCGCCGGCGGCATCTCGGTCGATTACGGCGCGCAGACGCTTTCCGCCGGCGGCGTGACAATGCGTGCGGGCGATATCGTCACCATTGACGGTTCCACCGGCGAGGTGTTCGCGGGTGCGGTGAAGATGATCGAGCCGCAGCTCTCCGGCGATTTCGGCACGCTGATGGAATGGGCGGACAAAGCCCGCCGGCTTGGCGTGCGCGCCAATGCGGAAACCCCGTTGGATGCCGAGACGGCACGCAAATTCGGCGCCGAAGGCATCGGCCTTAGCCGTACTGAGCATATGTTCTTTGATGCTGAGCGAATCGGCGCGGTACGGCAGATGATCATGTCCCGCGATGAGGCTGGGCGGCGTGCCGCCGTGGCCAAGCTGCTGCCCTTCCAGCGGGCGGATTTCGTCTCGCTGTTCAAGATCATGGAGGGTCTGCCTGTAACCATCCGTCTGCTCGACCCGCCGCTGCATGAATTCCTGCCGCATGGCGAGGCGGAGCTGGCGGAAGTGGCGCAGGCTCTGGGCATGGATGCCGCCACCATCAAGGCCCGCGCGGAAGAGCTCTCGGAGACCAACCCGATGCTTGGCCATCGCGGCTGCCGCCTTGGCATCAGCTTTCCGGAAATTTACGAGATGCAGGCCCGCGCCATTTTTGAAGCGGCAATTGAAGTTGCAAAATCTGCCAAGGCGCCGGTACCGGAGATCATGATTCCGCTGATCAGCACCAAGACGGAGCTGGATATCACCCGCGCCCAGGTGGAGGCCACCGCCAGGGCAGTATTCGCCGAAACCGGCGAATCCATCGAATATTCGGTGGGCACGATGATTGAATTGCCGCGTGCGGCGTTGCTGGCTGACGAGATCGCCGAGGCGGCGGATTTCTTCTCCTTTGGCACTAATGATCTGACGCAGACCGTGTTTGGCCTCTCCCGCGACGATGCTGGAAAGTTCCTGCCCGCCTATGTCGAGAAGGGTATCCTGACGAAGGATCCGTTCGTTTCCATCGACATTGAGGGTGTGGGCGCGTTGGTGAAGATCGCAACCGAGAAGGGGCGCAGCCGAAAGCCGAAGCTGAAGCTCGGCATTTGCGGTGAGCATGGCGGTGATCCGGCCTCTGTCGCGTTCTGCGAGGCTGTGGGGCTGGATTATGTCTCCTGCTCGCCTTACCGCGTGCCGGTGGCGCGCCTGGCGGCGGCACAGGCCGCTATCGAGGCCAAGGAAACTCATTTCCGCGACAAGTAAGCAAGCGGCATGACAGACAAGAGGCCGGGATTTTATCCCGGCCTTTTTATTTGCAAACCCTCAAAGCCAAGATCAGACAGCCAGAGCCCGGATGGCAGTAGATCGAATTGCGCAGAGATGCGCCCGAATGTCTGAATTGCCATCTAACGCATTGATTAGAGGCTGATTCACGGTTCAAGGTGGACCGCGCCGCGACTCGGTCTGAAACGATCAGGCTCCAGAGCCGGGTGATCTCAGGCCGAGGGAACGCTTCCGGTGGGCGGTGGTGGGGTGAAGGGCCGCGGCTGGGGTGCTGGTTTCGCCGCCGCCTGCTGCTGTTGCGTGGCGCTTAGCGCCACCACCGTGCCCAACGCCTCGGTCATCGTTGTTGGCACCAATATCGTCGCCCCACGATCCTTGTTCATATCGTAGATCAA
>JAKBCD010000079.1 GCA_021808205.1 Pseudomonadota bacterium
CGGCATGACGTTTCAGGTTTCAGACTGCAACATCACCTCCAAAAAGCTGCGGCGTCTGGCGACGGTGCAAGGGCTGATCGGGTTCCTGTTCAACACCGTTATCTTGGCGCTTTCGGTGAACATCGCGGCGGGGTTGCTTTAGAGCGCGATGACTTCAGGTTCGCTCAATTTGCGAGCGAGCCTTAAGTCTCAATTGCCCTCTATTCATTGTATTAGAGGCGGGTGCAGATTTTTGATCGGATCAATGCGTGATTGGATCTAAAATCATCCGGCTCTAAAAGCTCAATGCTCTGAGCAAGACTCGCACGCGCTCTTAAGCCAACCTCTGAACGCCTGGGGCAAGACCTGCCCGGTACCTCAAGCCGCTTCCACCACCCGCTGCCGGGCGCGTTGTATCAAGAACTGCCACACGGCTTGTGGCATTTGCCGGCGTGACTTGACGCGCGCGTATGGCATTTCCTGGATCGGCGCGGTATCGCCCAGCGCCTCGTGTTCTGCCCAGTTGCTGAAATGCATGCGCTCCACGTTATCGACAAAGCTCTCCGAAGGCACGCCCTCCGCGAGCAGCAATTCATGCGAGGCGAGCTCGACATGGTAATAGGTGAATGTCTCAGGCACGTCGTGCTCACGCAGGATGCTGGTGCCGTTTACCATGGCACCGGCCTGGATGAGTACGCCATCCAAGAACAGGGCATGGTCCGGCGAAAGCAGCAGATCACGCATCGGCAACCCTTCGCCCAGCGCTCCGGCGGTGATGCGAATGGGCAGCACCCGCAGCGGGTCGGCAAAGCGTGTGGAGACATGGCTCATGCCAACCCAACGTACCGGCAGCGGGCCATT
This sequence comes from Pseudomonadota bacterium, assembly GCA_021808205.1. Next base: position 841 of record JAKBCD010000079.1, read on the forward strand.
GGTGGTCAGCACCATGTCGCCCGCGCGCAGGTTCTCTACCGCGCCGTGGCCCGAAGGCGTGGCGAGCAATGTGCCGGGATAAAAGCACAAAACGCTGGTGATGGTGACATCGCCATTGCCGGATTGCACGCCGGATTGCAGGCTTGTGCTGGTGAGGCTGCTATTCAGATAGGACCCGCCGCCGCCGCCACCGCCACCGCTAACGCCAAACACGCCGCTGCCACCGCCGCCGCCGCCATAGCCGCCGCCGCCATAGCCGCCGCCGCCACCGCCACCGCCAAAGCCGCTGCTGGCGTTATAGCCGCCGACAAAGAATCCGCCGCCGCCACCACCGCCATAGGGGCCGCCGCCGCCACCGCCGCCAAAGCCGCCGCTGCGGCCGCCGCCGCCTCTGCCACCGTTCTGTGAAGTCAGGGCGTTGCCACCCGCGCCAACTATGCCAGCCCCGCCGCCACCACCGCCGCCCGCGCCATAAGACATGGAAATTCCACCGGCACCACCGACAATAATTTCCAGAACGCTCCCGGCAGCAAGATAGACATCGCCGGAAACCATGGCGCCCAAACCACCAGCATATCCCCCCGCCCCCGCCCCTCCTTGCGCCCCAAGAGCGGTAATATCGTACAGACCGCTGCTGGCGATCGTATCGAACTGAATGGAGCCGGTGGCAGTGAAGTCAGTCATTCAAGCCTCGTATATATTTTTAGACTTTCGCGGAATACTGATATTGTTTTTTGGCTAACATTCCGATGTTTTAATGTCACGTTAATTTTCTGTTTGGCAGAAACGGCTATTCATGGCTCATTATGCCAACCCCAATGCCGGTATGGCCGTCGGGAAATGAGCGGGCGGATAGGGACAGGGCAGATTGCACGACCGCCCCAGTTTGGAGCTTTTCCGGTGACAAATAATATTGAATTGCAACGCTACATCGCCTTGCACAAGGCAGGCGATCTTGCCGGCGCGCTGGAAGCGGCAAAGGCGGCATGCGCGGCCACTCCGAACATGCCGGCGGCACATTATGCGCTGGGCGAGGCAAACAGCGCATCGCAGCGCTCGATAGCGCGGCATTAGACCAGGCCGCCACGCGCTATCTCGCCGAACTGCATGCGTTGGCCCCAGACAAATCGCGCATTGTTGACAAGATGCCAGGCAATGAGCTGCATCTTGGGCTCGTCGCGTTGATGCTACCAGGCGCCAAGATCATCCATTGCGTGCGCGACCCGCGGGATATCGGCTTCTCAATCTGGACGTTTCGGTTTCATGGCGAGCATGCTTATGCGCATGATCTGGCTGATCTGGGCTGGACGATCACGCAGCGGGCAAAGTTGGTGGAGTATTGGCGCACGGTGATTCCAAATCAGATTTTGATTCTGGCCCTGCAGGATTGGGTCAATGATTTCGACGGCACGCTGGCCCGCGTGCTGAAGCATCTCGATCTGCCGCCAGACCCAGCCTGCGCACGATTCTACGAGAATGACCGCGAGGTGCGTACGGTCAGCCGCGCCCAGGTGCGCCAGCCAGTGCATGCGCAGGGTTTGGGCCGCTGGCGGCCTTATGCAAACGAACTCGCCCCGCTGATTGCGGAACTGGAAAGAGGGGGCATATTGCCAACGCAGCTCACCCCCCCGTAGCAGGCGGCTCGCCCTGCACCGGCTCAACCCCCTGCGCGGCGATCAAATCCGTCGCTTGGCGCGCCGCTTCCTCGATGGCCGTCACATCCGTGCCCTTGGCCACCAGCGCCACGCCCCAGGCGCCATCGCGCTTGAACGGGTAGCTGCCGAGGTCCAGCGCCGGAAACCGTTCCTGAATCGCCGAAAGCCCCGCGGCGATTGCGCCCTCCATCACCCCCAGCCCGTAAACCGCGCGCATCTCAATTCGCTCCCCACGCGGCAAGCTGGGCTCAAGCGCCTTCATCATGGCCTGCATAATCCGTGGCACGCCCGCCATCACATGCACATTGCCGATGGTAAAACCAGGCGCGATGGAAGCCTCGTTGCGGATGGGAATGGCGCCGCGCGGCATCGTCGCCATACGCTGCCGGGCAGCGTTGTAGCGCTCACCCATTACCGCCTTCATCTCGCGGTCGGTTTCCTCATGCAGCTCCCACGGCACCCCGAACGCGGCGGCAATGCATTCGCTGGTAATGTCGTCATGCGTCGGGCCGATGCCACCGGTTGTAAAAAGCAAGTTATAGGAAGCGCGTAATTCATTAACTGCGCTTATGATTTGGTTCGGCACATCCGGTACCACCCGCACTTCTTGCAGTTTAATCCCCAGCTCGCCCAAACGCTGGGCGATGAACTGCACATTCACATCCTGCGTGCGGCCGGAGAGGATTTCGTTGCCAATAATAAGAATCGCGGCGGTGGGATTGCTCATAAGAAATCTCGCAGCATGGGAATCAACGGCCGGTCGGCGGCGGGCATAGGGTATTCAGCGAGGTCTTGCGGTGCCACCCAGGCCAGCTTCTGCCCCTCGCGCCCACGCGGCTCGCCCTTCCAGCGGCGGCACAGAAACACCGGCATCAACAAATGAAACGTTTCATATGCGTGCGAGGCAAAAACAAAGGGCGCGAAATCCTTGGGGTCGGCCTCCAGCCCCAGTTCCTCGCGCAGCTCCCGCGCCAAGCCGGCCTCCGGCGTTTCGCCGGCTTCTAGCTTACCGCCCGGTAACTCCCACAGCCCTGCCATCTTCTTACCCTCCGGTCGACGGGCCAGCAGCACCCGGCCCTGCGCATCGATTAGTGCAGCCGCCACCACCAGCAGCGTCGCAGATTTTTGCGCGGCATCCGCGGTCGTTTGCGCTGGCGCCTCGCGCCCCAGGGTGAAATGCTTCACCGGCAGCTTCTCGCCGGGACGGCAGGAAAACACGCGGTGTCCCTTGCCGGTCTGTTCAAACCCCAGATGCCGCAGCACCGCAAGCGAACCATCATTATCCGCCGCCACCACCGCGTTGATATGCGTGATCGGCAAGCTGGCGAAAGCCCAATCGGTGACGCGGCGCACAGCCTCCAGCGCGAAGCCCTGACGCCAATGCGCCCGGCCGATCCAATATCCCAGCTCGGCGAATTTGCGGTCCTTGGAAAGTTTCAGCCCGACACAACCTGCCAACCCGCCGGTGAGCGTTTCCACAATGGCGAATTGTTCGGCCCGGCCCGCCTCGCGGTCTCTCGCGGCGGCCTTTATCCATTCCTGCGCTTGTGTTTCTGGGTAGGGAAACGGCGCATCCGGCACGCGTCGGCAGATATCCCAGTCGTTGATCAGGCGATGAAATACGGCCGCGTCGTCTCCATCGAGGGGGCGCAGGGTAAGACGTGACGTGCGTAGCACCGGGCCAGGCGGCAGTATGATTCCGGGCATCAGCGAATCGAAGAGGTCTGGCATGCTGGAGATACTGTAACCCGCAGTTGATCTTCCCGCCAGGACTAGGCAAGCATGCGACGCATGGACGCCGAAGCCGACACATATTCGCAAACCATGGAAACCATGGGCCAGCGGGCCCGCCAAGCCGCCGCCGCGCTGGCTAAGCTACAGGCCGCCACGCGCGACCATGCGCTGCGCCAAGCCGCCGCCGCCTTGCGCGCGGCCGCCCCGGCGATTCTGGCTGCGAACGAGCAGGACATGGCCCATTTCAAAGGCACCTCGGCCTTCGGTGACCGCCTGTTGCTGAATGCAGCCCGGCTTGAGGCCATGGCGCGCGGGCTGGAGGAGGTGGCGGACCTGCCCGATCCCCTCGCCCGCGTTCTGGCGGAATGGACCCGACCGAACGGTCTGCGTATTTCCCGCATTGCCCAGCCCATCGGCGTACTGGGGATGATTTATGAAAGCCGCCCGAATGTTGGGGCGGATGCCGCGGCCATTGCCATCAAATCTGGCAACGCCATCATCCTGCGCGGTGGTTCAGAAAGTTTCCACTCCGCCCAGGCCATCCATAAGGCGGTTGCGGCGGGGCTGAAGGCGGCGGGGCTGCCCGAGGCTACCATGCAGGTGCCCCCCACTGCAGATCGGCAATTCGTCGCCGCCATGCTGGGCGCGGTCGGGCAGATCGACCTCATCATCCCACGCGGCGGAAAAACCCTGGTGGGGCTGGTGCAGCGCGAGGCTCGCGTGCCGGTGCTGGCTCATGCCGAGGGGCTGAACCACACCTACATCCACGCCGCCGCCAACCCAGAGATGGCGCGCAGCGTGCTCGCCAACGCCAAAATGCGCCGCCCCGGCGTGTGCGGTGCCACAGAGACACTGCTGATCGACACCTCCATCGCCCCCTCTTTGCTGCCCGTGCTGGTGACCGACCTCGCCGCCTTGGGCTGCGCCTTCAAGGCGGATGCCCGCGCCCGCACCATCTGCCCGGAGCTGCCCGCCGCCGGCCCGCATGATTTCGACACCGAATGGCAGGATGCGGTGCTCAACATCGCGGTGGTGGATGGGCCGGACTCAGCGCTCGCACATGTGGTCGCGCATGGCAGCGAGCATACCGAGGCGATCATCACCGATAATGCACAAGTTGCGGAAGACTATCTCGCCGCCTGCCCGGCAGCGGTCACGCTGTGGAACGCCTCCACGCAGTTCTGTGATGGCGGGGAGTTCGGGTTCGGCGCGGAAATCGGCATCGCCACCGGTCATATCCACGCGCGCGGGCCAATCGGCCCTGAGCAGCTCACAACCTTTCGTTACGTGGTGCGCGGCACCGGCCAGGTGAGACGCTGAGAAGCCATCGCTACCGGCTGAAGATCGGCCTGCTCGGCGGCTCGTTCAACCCGGCGCATGAAGGGCATTTGCACGTCGCCCAACAGGCCATGCGGCATCTGGGGCTGGACCAGCTCTGGCTCATGGTCTCGCCCGGCAACCCGTTGAAACCCGCCGCCGGGATGGGCACACAAGCTGAGCGCCTGGCAAGTGCCCGGCGGATTGCCGATGGGCGAAGAATCATCGCCACGGATATCGAGTCGCGGCTTGGCACGCGCTACACGCGCGACACCCTGCGCGAATTGCAACGCCGCTTCCCCTGTGCGCGCTTCGTCTGGCTGATGGGGGCGGATAATCTCATTCAGCTCCCACGCTGGGGGCGCTGGCAAGAGATCATACGCGCCATGCCGATGCTGGTCGTGCCTCGCCCCGGCGCCACGCGCCGCGCTTTGGCCGGGCAAGCCGCAAAATGGAACCATAAATATCGCCTTCCCGCACGGGCTGGGTTATGTCTTGCCAAGATGACGGCACCGGCCTGGATTCTCCTGCCTGTGCGGGAGAATGCGGCTTCCGCCACCGAATTGCGCCGCAGAATTTTAGAAGGAACAAAGCCATAACGCGCCCGCCCGCCCGCACCCCGGCAAACCGGGGCGCCAAACCCGCCTCCCCCCGCAAACGCGCGACCAAGCCGGCCGCCGAAGCCGTCGCCGCCATGCCCGGCACGCCGCGCAAGAAAGCCGCCATCGCGGGGCCAAAGAAACGCGCCACCCCCAAGCCGCCGCCGGAATTTCTGGACCGGTTGCAGGCCGTGATTGTCGCCACGCTGGAAGATGACAAGGCCGAGGAGATCGTGACGCTGGACTTGGCCGGGCGTGCAAGCTTCGCGGACCGCATGATCATCGCCACCGGCCTGGCGGACCGCCAGATTGCTGCCATGGCCACGCATCTTCACGAAAAACTGCATGAGGCCGGGTTCAAAAAGCCGCTCACCGAAGGTGCCACCGGTACTGATTGGGTGCTGATCGACGCCGGCGATATCATCGTGCATCTGTTCAAGCCGGAGGCGCGCGCGCTCTACGGGCTTGAGAAAATGTGGAGTGCGGAGCTGGACGAGGCGGAAACCGAGGCTTGAGGCTGCTGGCCATCGGCAAGGCGCCCAGCCGGGCGCCCGAGATGGAGATTTTCGCCCGCTACGCCAGGCGCATCCGCCCTGCCCTGACCCTCGTGGAGTTCGCCGACGGCCAGGGCAACCCCGCCGAGATCAAGCGCCGTGAAGGCGAAGCCATCCTCAACGCGCTGAAGCCGGACGAATTGCTGATAGCGCTCGACATGGATGGTGCAGCGCCGACTTCGCCAGCGCTGGCGAAGCTGTTAGCCGGGTGGCAGGAGAGGTCCAGAAGTCTTGCCTTCGTGATCGGTGGCGCCGAGGGGCTGGACGCCCCTGTACTGGCCCGTGCCGGGGCAAAACTCTCGCTGGGCACACTCACCTGGCCGCATATGCTGGTGCGCCCGATGCTGGCAGAACAAATCTACCGGGCGCAATCCATTCTTGCGGGTCACCCCTATCATCGGGCAGGTCGGCCCTGACGCACGCGGCATGGCCAAAGCATCCCGCTGCGCCTAAATATCCCTGCAGACACGTTGCTTGAAGGACCAAGATGCCCCTGAAACCCGTGATGCTGGTGATCCTCGACGGTTTCGGCTGGAGCGAGTCGAGAGCAGATAACGCCGTAGCACTGGCCAACAAACCAAATTTCGACAGGCT
>JAKBCD010000080.1 GCA_021808205.1 Pseudomonadota bacterium
TCCGCCGGATTGTTTGGGGGGGGGGTGGGGCGGATTTTGGGGTTGCGCCTGCGCCTGTTGGGTGAATACGCCCGCCACAGGCCGACATTGTTCGTCGCCAACCATTGCAGTTGGCTGGATATTGTGGCGCTGGGCGCGGCGATGCCGGGCTGCTTCATCGCCAAGGCGGAGGTGGCGGGATGGCCGGGGATTGGGCTCATCGCCAAGCTGGGGCGGAGCGTCTTCGTTTCCCGTAACCGCGGTTCCGTGGCGCATGAGCAACGCTTGCTGGAGGCGCGGCTGGAACGAGGAGACAACTTCATCTTGTTTCCAGAGGGTACCACCTCAGACGGTAACCGGGTTCTGCCATTTGCTTCGGCCTTTTTCACCCTGGCTTTTGGTCCGGCGCGGCCTTGGGTGCAGCCGGTGACGATTGTTTACGACGAGCTGGACGGTCAGCAGATCCGCCGTGGGGATCGTCCGGAGATCGCCTGGTACGGGGATATGGATCTGGCGCCGCATCTGGCGCGGCTGCTGCGCCGGCGCAGCGTGCGTGCCACCGTCCTGTTCGGCGAGCCGCTGCCGCCTGGCAGCTTTGCCAACCGCAAGGCGGCCTGTGCCGCATTGGAGCGGCTGATAAGCCAGCACGCGGCGGCGTTGCGCCAGGGCCGAGCATTGCCTTACGCCAGTGCAGCCCAGCCTTGAATGTGCCGCCCTGCCGCAGTTTGATGCATTCCGGTATTTAGCTTGATCTTGTCCCGCCCGGCTTATATTCCTGTGGCGCATAAGAACGGCTTGGAAATGGCCATGTTATTGAAGCGAGACGCAGCATAATGACGCGAAGAGATGGATCAGCCTTGAAGTTAGCGGGTATGCTGGCCTTGGCGGCGGCGCTGGCGGCGCATGGGCACCTGGCTTTTGCCCAAAGCGTGACGCCAGACCCAACCGCTGCGGCCGATGGGTATGTGAACGCGCCGCATAATTGGCAGCTCTGGTTTCCTGCGGCGGGCAGCCCGATGCAGGCCAAAATCGACTGGCTGATGCAGTATGTGCTGTGGATTATGCTGGGCGTCGTGGGCTTCGTGGCCATCTTAATGGGCTATACGATGTGGCGTTTCCGCGCCGGGCGAAACCCGAAACCCAGCCAGACGACCCACAACACGTTGCTCGAGGTTATCTGGATCGCCGTGCCCTGCCTGATCCTGGTGGCGATCATCGTCCCGTCGATCAACCTGATCTATTATGAGGCGAATGACAGTGACCCGTACATGACCGTGACGGTGACCGGGCACCAATGGTACTGGGAATATAAATACGATTCGGTGCCAGGACTCGACTACACGAGCTATATGATCCCGGATAATGAGATCCAACCTGGCGAGATCCGCCGGCTTTCGGTGGACCACCCGATGGTGCTGCCGGTGGGCGAGAAAATCCGTTTTGTCATCACGAGTGCGGATGTGCTGCACGGGTTTTATCTGCCCTCGCTGGGCGTGCAGAAATACGCCATCCCCGGCACCACGCTGACAAGCTGGACGACGATCACCAAGCCCGGCACCTATTATGGCCAGTGCAACCAGATCTGTGGCTTGGACCATGACGCCATGCCCATCGAGATCAAGGCTGTCCCACTCAATGATTACCTGGCCTGGACGAAGATCGCGCTCGCCAATTACACGGATAATACCGTTAGCCAGCCGCTCTCCTCGCCGATGCCCCGCAACCAGCTGGCCGACGCCACGCGCTGAGGAATTTTAAGAATGTCCATTACCGCTGACGATCATGCCCTGCTCGATCATGGCTATCACAAGAAAAGCTTCGTCGCCCGATGGCTGATGAGCACCAACCATAAGGATATCGGCACGCTTTACATTACCATGGCCTTCATCGGCGCGTGCTTTGGCGGCACGCTCTCGATGATTATGCGCCAGCAGCTGATGTATCCGCATAACGACATCATCACCAACGGCGACACCTGGAATGCGATCATCACTGCGCACGGGTTGATCATGATCTTCTGGTTCGTGATGCCGGCACTGATCGGCGGCATGGGCAACTGGTTCGTGCCGATGATGATTGGCGCGCCGGACATGGCCTTCCCGCGGCTGAATAATATGAGCTTCTGGTTCCTGGCCTGCGGGTTCATCTTCGTGCTGCTCGGGCTGTTCCTGGATTCGGGCACCGGGGCGGGATGGACGCTGTATCCGCCGCTCGACAACGCGCAATACTCCCCCGGCGTGGCGACGGATTTCTCGCTGTTCTCGCTGCATCTGGCGGGCATTTCCTCGCTGCTGGGCGCCATCAACTTCATAGCCACCATCCTGAACATGCGCGCCCCTGGTATGACCATGCACAAGATGCCGCTGTTCTGCTGGGCCATTCTGGTCACGGCCTTCCTGCTGCTGCTGGCGATTCCAGTGCTGGCCGGGGCGGTGACCATGCTGATCATGGACCGTAATTTCGGCACCTCGTTCTTCGAGCCTTCCGGCGGCGGTGATCCGGTGCTGTTCCAGCATCTGTTCTGGTTCTTTGGCCACCCGGAAGTCTATATCATGATTCTGCCGGCCTTTGGCATTATCAGCCACGTGGTCTCGACCTTCTCGAAGAAGCCGATCTTTGGTTATCTCGGCATGGCCTACGCCATGGTGATCATCGGCTTCGTCGGCTTCGTGGTCTGGGCGCATCATATGTTCGTCTCGGCTATTTCCACCGATTCCAGGATCTATTTCGAGGTTGCGACACTGGTGATCGCGGTGCCGACAGGTATCAAGGTGTTTTCCTGGATCGCGACGATGTGGGGCGGCTCCATCGAATTCAAAACGCCGATGCTCTGGGCAATTGGCTTTATTTTCTTGTTCGTGATCGGCGGTGCCACCGGTGTGGTGCTGGCCAATGCCGGACTGGATCAGGAACTGCATAACGACTACTTCCTGATCGCGCATTTCCACTACGTGCTTTCCATGGGGGCGGCGTTCGCGATCTTCGCCGGGTTCTATTTCTGGATCGGCAAGATGAGCGGGCATCAATACCCGGAATTCTGGGGCAAGGTGCATTTCTGGTCTTTCTTTATCGGCGTCAACCTTACCTTCTTCCCACAGCATTTTCTGGGCCTGGCCGGTATGCCTCGCCGTTACCCGGATTATGCGGACGCCTTCGCGGGCTGGAATTACGTGTCCTCCATCGGCTCGATCATTTCGGGAGCCTCGACGCTGGTGTTCTTCTATGTGCTCTGGCGGGTGTTCACTTCGAAAGAGGTACTCGCTGACAATTACTGGGGCGAGGGGGCCACGACGCTGGAATGGGCCGTGCCGAGCCCGGCACCGCACCATACGTTCGAAGATGTGCCGATTATCCGGTGAGAGGTTAAGGAGAAGTCTTGTCCATCCGGGCTACTGAAATGCTGCGTGACACCATCTCCGCCCCACATCTGGGGGCGGAGCCGAGGGATTGGCTGGCATTACTGAAACCGCGTGTGGTTTCGCTGGTGGTGTTCACCGGTGCCACGGGGCTGGTCATTGCACCTGGCCGTATCAACCCGCTCCTGGCGGCCATTGCCATCTTCTGCATCGCGCTCGGCGCCGGTGCGGCCGGGGCGATTAATATGTGGTACGACCGCGATATCGACGCGATCATGCGCCGTACCACCTCGCGGCCGATCCCGGCGGGCAAGATCGAGGCAGGGGGCGCGCTGGGCTTTGGCATCGTGCTCGCGGTGATTTCCGTGGTGCTGCTGGCGATGGCGACGAATCTGTGCGCCGCCGCCGTGCTGGCCTTCTCCATTTTCTATTACGCCGTCATCTACACGATCTGGCTGAAGCGCCGCACGCCGCAGAATATTGTCATCGGCGGGGCGGCCGGAGCGTTTCCGGCGGTTATCGGCTGGGCCGCCGTCACCGGCCATATCGGGCTGCTGCCGGTGGTGTTGTTTCTGATCGTGTTTTTCTGGACACCGCCGCATTTCTGGTCGCTCTCGCTTTATGCCTCCACGGATTACGAAAAGGCCAGCGTGCCAATGCTGCCCGTGGTGAAGGGGGCGCGGCACACGCGCTGGAACGTGTTTGTCTACACGCTGATCCTGTTCCCGCTCGCACTCTCCCCCTGGTTTCTGGGGCTGGCCGGGCGGATTTACGGTGCTACGGCTTGCGTACTGGGAGCGGCTTTTCTCTACTTCGCCTGGGCCGTGCTGCGCGACGAGCAGGACGCAAAGGGTGTCAGCCTGAGCAAAGACCAACCAGCTCGCGCTGCCTTCAAATTCTCGATCTTGTATCTGTTCCTGCTCTTCGCCGCGATCGCGGTGGACCGGTTGGTATGATGACGACCGCACGGGATAAAAAGGATTACGCGAAGGACCCGATGCCGCGGGTCGAGATTACCGAGTCGCATTGGAGCGATGAGCAGAAGGCGGAGTTTCTGCGCCGCCGCCGGGCCCGCAACTTTCTGCTGCTGGCCGCTCTGGGTGGGTTCTGCCTGATTATTTACGTGATCGCGATGGTGAAGCTGCACGAATACGGGCAGATGTGGTGACAATTGTGACTTACTGATGAGCGGTTGATCCGGGTTTCAGGTCGAACCGCTCATCTGTTCAATACAAAACGGGCTTAGGCTAAAAGCAACGCCGGCAAAGGGAGAGATAGATGAGCGGCACAGTTCATACCGCGACAGACCAGGTAAAGGGGACGGTTCCGCACCCGTACCATCTTGTTGACCCCAGCATCTGGCCGCTTTGCGGGGCCGCCGCGGCAATGGTGACCTTTGCCGGCATTATCCTGGCCGCGCATTTCCGCAATTTCATCGTGCTCGGTATCGGCCTGCTGTCGGATTTCAGCGTGATGTTCCTGTGGTGGCGCGATGTGATTCGTGAATCCCGCACGCCGGGCCTGCATAAAATCGTCACCCAGGTGGGCCTGCGCTATGGCATGGCGCTGTTCATCTCCTCAGAGGTGATGTTCTTCGTCTCCTTCTTCTGGAACTACTTCAACTATTTCTTTTTCCCGGGCAAAATGGGCACCGCCTTCGCGCCGGTTTGGCCGCCGCAGGGCATCACCACCATCGACCCCTTTGCGATTCCGCTGTTCAATACCATGGTGCTGCTGCTTTCGGGCACCACCATCACCTGGGCGCACCACGCGCTGCTGGAAAACGACCAGAAGAATTTGGTGCGCGGGTTGGGGGTCACGATCATACTTGGCCTGATGTTCCTTTGCGGGCAGGCCTGGGAATATACGCATTCGCCTTTCCCATTTTATCATGGCGGTATTTTCGCCTCCTCCTTCTTCATCGCCACCGGGTTTCACGGCCTGCACGTCATTATCGGCACGCTGTTCCTGATTGTATGTTTCTTCCGGGCGCGAGCAGGGCAATTCACGCCTTCGCGGCATTTCGGCTTCGAGGCCGCAGCCTGGTACTGGCATTTCGTCGACGTGGTGTGGCTGTTCCTGTTCGTATGCATCTATTACCTCGGCCGCAGCGCGATTACGGCTGGATGATGCGCCTGAGGATGGCTTGGGGGCCACGCAATGTGCAGAGCATGATTTGCGCCGCCTGATTCTGCCGGGGGTAACCGCGCTCACGTTTTTCTGCCTGTTCATCGCGCTTGGCGTTTGGCAGTTACACCGGCTGAAGTGGAAGGAAGGCATTATCGCTGAAATCCGCGCGGCGCAGGTGGCAGCACCAGTGACGATGCCCGAAAAGCCAAGCCCGTTCGAGAAAGTGTTTGTCACCGGCACATGGGTGCCGGGAAAGGCAGCGCTTTACGGGCAGATTGTGCATGACACGCCTGATGGACCGGTCTCCGGCGGAGAGCTGATCATGCCCCTGCGCCGTACCGGCGGGCAGATTTTGCTTGTGGATTTGGGCTGGATGCAGGAATCCATGCCCGTGCCTCTGGCCAACCCGCCCGCCGCGCCCTCAGGCTATATTCACGCCAGCATAGATCGCGATTTTTTCTCGCCCCCGGACGACCCCGCCAAGGGACATTATTACACGCTGGACCCGGCGGTGATCGGCAGGGGAATGGGACTTGAAAACGTAGCACCCTATATGCTTATCGCCATGGGACCAAAGCCGCCGCCTGGTAGCCCCCTGCCGCAACCCGCGCAGGATTTACCGACCCCGCCGAATAACCATTATGGATATGCGCTCACCTGGTTCGGTTTTGCGGGCGTTCTGGTGTTCGAGTTCATCTTTATCGCCCGAAAAAGGCTGCTGAGCCCATGAGCGCATATGAGGCGTTGAAGGCATCGTTTCATCGCATTGCCTGCCTGGATGAAGCCAGCGCCATGCTGAGCTGGGATGCCGCGGCGGTAATGCCGGATGGCGGTGCCGAAGCCCGCGGCGAGCAGATGGCCGTGCTAGCCGGGCTTTCCCATGACTTTCTCTGCGCAAAGGATGTTGGCGAAAACCTTGCCAAGGCCAGCGCCGCTGAAGGGTGGGACAAGCAAAATCTTAAACTGATGCGGGAAGCGCATTTGCGTGCCACCGCTTTGCCGCGAGACCTTGTGGAAGCGCAGGTGCGCGCCGGGCGGGCTTGCGAGACCATCTGGCGGGCAGCGCGCAAGGCCAACGACTTTGCCGCCGTGCGGGATGCGCTGGCTGAGGTGGTGAAGCTAACCCGCGAAGGGGCAGAGATTCTGGGGCAGGCGCTCGGGCTTTCGCCCTATGACGCGCTGATGAGCCAGTATCAGCGGGGCATAAACGCTGAACAAGCCGGGGCAATTTTTACCCGCTACGAGGCGTTTCTGCGTGAGGCGCTGCCCCAGGCAGAGGCATTGCAGGCAAAGCGTGCGCAAGGAGCGCTGCCGCCAGGGCCTTACCCCGAGGCGGTGCAGGCGGCATTGGCGCGCAAACTGGCGGCGGGGGCGGGGCTGAATTTTAACGCGGCGCGGCTGGATATTTCCGCTCACCCGTTTTGCGGCGGCACGCCAACAGATATCCGCATCACCACCCGTTACGACGAGGCGGATTTTGCCGCCGCACTCATGGGCGTTCTGCACGAAACCGGGCACGCGCTTTATGAGCAGAATTTGCCCGCCGCCTGGGCGCGCCAGCCGGTAGGGGCGGCGGCTGGCATGGCGATGCATGAAAGCCAGTCTTTGATTGTTGAGATGCAGGCGGTGCGCTCGGATGCGTATCTATCTTACCTCGCCCCGCTGGCGGCAGAGGCGTTTGGCAAGCAGGTTTCGCTGGCGGGGCTGAAGCACCGGTTACGCCGGGTGGAACGCAGCTTTATCCGCGTTGAGGCGGATGAGATGACCTACCCCGCCCATG
>JAKBCD010000081.1 GCA_021808205.1 Pseudomonadota bacterium
GACGGAGACAAAGGGGAACACGATGGCAGCCCCCTTCAGCCCCTTGGGCGCGGTGGCGTGCACATAGCCGTTTTCCAGCTCAATCACCGCTCCCATCGCCTCCAGCCCTTTCAGGTGCAGGTCCACGGGCCGGGTGCCGATGGCACAGCCGCCGGGGAGCGAGACGCGGGCCTCCCCGGTGCGGGCCAGCAGCGGGCCGAGCACCAGGATGGAGGCGCGCATCTTACGCACGATGTCGTAAGGCGCCTCGGTATTGGTGATCTTGCCGCCCAGCGTCAGACTGCGGCCTTCCGGCGTCACCTCGATGCCATGCTGCGCCAGCAGCTGGGACATGGTGGCGATATCCGCCAGCTTGGCGACGTTGGAGAGGGTCAGGCGCTCATCCGTGAGCAGCCCGCAGGCCATCAGCGGCAGGGCGGCGTTCTTGGCGCCGGAGATGGCAATGGTGCCGTGCAGAGGCACGCCGCCTGTAATACGAATCGAATCCATGGTCTTGCTTACATCCTCGGCAGCGACACGCCGCGCTGGCCCATATATTTGCCCGCCTTGTCGGCGTAGGAGATCTCACAGGGGCTCTCGCCCTTGAGGAACAGAAACTGGCAGATGCCTTCACCCGCGTAAATTTTCGCGGGCAGGGGGGTGGTGTTGGAAATTTCGATGGTCACCTGGCCTTCCCATTCCGGCTCCAGCGGCGTGACATTCACGATGATGCCGCAGCGCGCATAAGTGGATTTGCCAAGGCAGATGACCAGCACATCACGCGGGATGCGGAAATATTCCACCGTGTTGGTGAGCGCGAAGCTGTTGGGCGGAATGATGCAGACCGGGCCGGTGCGGTCCACAAAGCTGGCGGGGCTGAAGGCTTTCGGGTCCACGATCGCCGAATCGACATTGGTGAACACCTTGAAATCTTCGGAGCAGCGCGCGTCGTAGCCATAGGAGGAGAGGCCGTAGGAGACCACGCCGTTGCGCTTCTGGCTTTCCACGAACGGCTCGATCATGCCGTGTTCCTGGGCCTGCTGGCGGATCCAATGGTCGGGCATCACGGGCATTCGGGGGCGTCCTTTTTTGGGTCGGGTTTAGCACGGGCCTGGGCCTTGCGGCGGGCCAGGTTGGCACGCAGGGCGGCGGCCTCGGCTTCCTCGCGCGCGCGGCGGGCGGCCTCTGCGTGGGTGGGTTTTGAGGGAGAGTCTGGCGCCTTCATGCGCCATGTTCAAGCCGCGTCTTGGCCCGCCCGTCAAGGCTGGATGATGAAGAGATTTTGAGGGAAATTTGGAGCGGGCGAAGGGATTCGAACCCTCGACCCCAACCTTGGCAAGGTTGTGCTCTACCCCTGAGCTACGCCCGCTCGCGGCGTGGGAGGCTCTTTATAGGAGCCCGAATGGGATTGCAAGCCAGCGAATACGATTGTTGTGGCGGGGTGTGAGCGGCGGGCGCAATCCTATATAAGAGCCTTAGAACTTTGTGACGGAACAGAATAAATGAGTGCGTTATTCAACGATACGCCGGGCACGCCAGCCGCAGGGGCGGTGGATTCCATCATTGATGGCGACCAGGCCAATTTCATGGCGGACGTCATCGAAGCCTCGCAGCAACTACCGGTAATCGTGGATTTCTGGGCTACCTGGTGCGGGCCGTGCAAAACCCTCACGCCGGCGCTGGAGCGTGTGACCCGCGCCCAAAACGGCCGCGTGCGGCTGGTGAAGATTGATGTGGACAAAAATCAGGCGCTGGTGGCGCAGCTCACTCGCATGGGGCTGCCGCTGCAATCCGTGCCCACGGTTGTTGCGTTTTGGCAGGGGCAGATTGCGGATACGTTCTCCGGCGCTCTGCCCGAGAGCGAGGTGAAGCGATTCGTGGAGGCGCTGCTGAAACTGGCGGGGTCCGCCGCACCGGGTGAGGAGCTGATTGCCCAGGGTAAGGAATTGCTGGAAGCAGGGCAGGCCGAGCAGGCTGCGCGGTATTTCGGCGCCGCCGTGCAGGAAGCGCAGGACAAGCCCGAAGCCTGGGGCGGGCTGGCGCGTGCGTTGCTCGCCATGGGTGAAGAGCAACACGCCGGTGAGATTTTGGCGCAGGTTCCGGCGGCTCTGGCTGAACATGCCGAGATTTCCGGCGCCAAGGCCGCGCTGGCGCTGGCGCAGGAAGGGCGCAAGGCGCAAGCCGCCATGTCTGGCCTGGAAACGCGCCTGGCCGCAAACCCGGATGACCATGAGGCGCGCTATGAGCTGGCCGCCGCTTTGAACGCAGCCGGCGCACGGGCCGAGGCTGCGGCCGCATTGCTGGAAATTGTCAAACGCGACCGGGCCTGGAACCAGGACGGCGCGCGGCTGCAATTGCTGAAATTTTTTGAGGCATGGGGAATGGACGACCCGGCCACGATGGCGGCGCGGCGCAAGCTTTCAGCGCTGCTGTTCAGGTAAGCGCATGAGTATGCCGCCACCAATGCTGGAGGATTTGCCGGAAGAGTTTCCGGTTTTTCCGCTAGGCGGCGCGCTGCTGCTGCCACAGGGGCGGCTGCCGTTGAATATTTTTGAGCCGCGCTATCTGGCGATGGTTGAGGATGCGCTGGGGCAGGGGCGTTATTTTGGCATGGTGCAGCCCGATAAACGCCTGCCGCGAGGAGAGAACGGGCCAGGACTTTACCGCACCGGCTGCCTGGGCCGCATTTCTGCCTTCGAGGAGACCGGCGATGGGCGGTATTTGATTACCTTGAGCGGTGTGATTCGTTTTGGCATCGCCGAGGAGATTGAAATGCGGCGCGGCTACCGGCGGGTGCGTGCCGGGCTTTCCGGCTTTGCGGCGGATCTGCACGCGCCTACCGATGTGTTGCCTTTTCCCCGGCAGATATTGCTGGATGCGCTTGCCCGGTATTTCGCCACCGCGGGGATTGAGGCGAATTGGGAGACGATTGCCGAAATGAACAATGCGGCCCTGGTGGTTTCGCTTTGCATGGCTTGCCCCTTTGCGCAGGAAGAAAAACAGGCGCTGCTGGAAGCCAAAGATCCGATGCTGCGCGCGGCGGCCTTGCGGGCGTTGCTGGAGATCGATTCCTTCGAGGGCGGCACGGAAGACGGAAAAACACCAAAAGCGAGTTGACACATGACAGATGAAACAGACGAACCGGGATTGGACCCCCGCCTGCTGGAAATGCTGATTTGCCCCGTAACGCGCGGGATGCTGAAGTATGACCGGACTCGTAACGAACTGATCAGCGAAAAGGCAGGTCTGGCCTTTCCCATCCGCAACGGCATTCCGGTGATGCTGGCGGAGGAAGCGCGGCCGCTGGACAAGTGAGGCAGCGGATAAGCAGCGCCAGGTTGAATGGCTGACGCCCGCCCCCCGGAACCGGAAATGCCCGCCTGGCGTATGCGCACCACGGCGGTTATTGTTGCGGTTGCGTTATTTATGCAAACCCTGGATTCGACTGTGGTGACAACAGCGCTGCCCGCCATGGCGCGCAGCTTCCACATCAACCCGCTCGACATGAGCGTTTGTGTCACTTCCTATCTTATCGCGCTTTCGGTGTTCATTCCGGCCTCGGGCTGGGTGGCGGATCGGTTCGGCGCCCGGCAGGTGTTTCGCGCTGCGATCATCATCTTCACCCTCGGTTCGATTGTGTGCGGCATTGCCCCCAATTTGCTGGTGTTGGTGATGGCGCGGGTTGTGCAGGGCGCTGGTGGCGCAATGATGCTGCCGGTAGGGCGGCTGTTGCTGCTGCGCTCGGTCAGCCGCGCGCAAATGGTAACGGCCATGACATGGCTGACAATGCCTGCACTGCTGGGCCCTGTGCTGGGGCCGCCGCTGGGCGGGTTTATTGTTTCTTTTGCGTCCTGGCGTTGGGTTTTCGATATCAACGTGCCCGTTGGCATGGCCGGCGTGGCCGCGGTTTCATTGTTCATTCCAGATGTGCGCGAGGAAGGGCGCGGCGGACATCTCGATACGCTGGGCCTGGTACTGTCTGGCCTGGCCATGGCGCTGTTAATGGCCGGAATGGAAACCCTGGGCCGCGGGCTGGTGCCAGCCTTCTGGACCGTTTTTGCCTTTGTGGCAGGTGTTGGCGCCTGCCTGGCCTATTGGCGGCACGCGCGGCGGATGGATAACCCGGTGCTGGATTTTACCTTGTTCAAGGTGGATACGTTCCGGGTTTCCGTGACAGCAGGCAGTTTTTTCCGGGTTTCCGTGGGGGCGCTGCCGTTTCTGTTGCCGCTCATGCTGCAGCTTGGCTTTGGTAAATCGCCTCTGCAGAGCGGCATGATCACCTTTGCCGCGGCCGCTGGCGCCTTTGCGATGAAGCTGGCCACGCAGCCGCTGCTCTCCCGCTTTGGCTTCCGCGCCGTGTTGATGTGGAACGGGGTGGCGGCGGTGGCCTCCATGGCTGTCACGGCGGTATTTTCACCCGCCTGGCCAGGGCTGCTGATGAGTCTGGTGCTGTTTATCGCCGGGTTTTTCCGCTCCCTGCAATTCACCGCCTTCAACGCGATCGCGTATGGCGATATCGCCCGGCCGCGCATGGCCGCCGCCACCACGCTTTATGCCACGGTGCAGCAGCTTTCCTTGACCATGGGGGTGGTTGTGGGGGCGGCGAGCCTGGAGATCTACGGTTGGGCGTTTGGCCACGCAGCTTCTGGGTTGCTGGAATACAGAGTGGCGTTTTTGATTGTAAGCGGGGTGGCCGCCTTGGCTATTCCGCTGTGCGCACGGCTGCCGGAGGCGGCGGGAGATGCACTGACCCGTTCGGCCCCGCCTCTCAGGTAGCGCCGCACAGCATCAGCCGAGATCCTTGGGCAGCAGGAAGCGCTTGAGGCTGGCGCCGCCCTGGCCGAGCTGCTTCCAGCTGGTGGTGACGAGAAATTCGGCCAGAGCCCCGGTTGGGTAGCCTTCGTCGATTCGTGCGGTGGCGGGGTCGGGCCGGGTTGCGCCAGCCAGTTCCAATGCCAGCCCGTGCAAGCCAGGATTATGGCCGATGACGATGGCGCTGCGCACGGTCTCCGGCAGGTTTTGCAGGATGCCGAGCATTTGCTGCGGTGTTGCCATGTAAAGCTGCGGCAGTGAATCGATATTTGGCCATTCATCCCATACGGGCGTGTTTTCAAGTTCCTCCAGGGTTTGCTGCGTGCGGGTGGCGGTGGAAACCAGCACGACCTCGGGCGCCAGCCCTGCCGTGCGCATCGCCTGGCCGATTTTTTTTGCGGCGTGGCGGCCCTTATCCGTTAGCGCGCGGTTATGGTCAGACTGCCCCCGGGCTTCTGCTTCAGCCTTGGCATGACGAAGAAAAATCAACTGGTGCATAAGTGTCATTGTGCCACGATAGAGAAAGCCTGTCGCCTCTGCCTCTATGCCAATTCTGGCATTCGAAATTATGCAGAAGGGCAAATGAAACCGATTCTAAAGCAGCTTGAACGGCGTGGGTTTTTGGCGGGCGCGGCGGCTCTGGCGGCTGGCAGGCCGGCGGGGGCGGTGCTGCCGGTGCCCCCTTGTGGCGCGCTGTGCTTCAAAATTCTCCGCAATGGCACGCCAGTTGGGGAGCATCATGTGGCGTTCACGCAGTCTGGCAATTGCCTGCGGGTGGACACCAATGTTGAAATGGTTGTGACGGTGGCAGGTATTGCCGTCTTTCGCTATCGGGGCAGAGTTTGTGAATATTGGCGGGATGGCGTGTTCACCAGCCTTGCCAGCACGGTGAACCATAACGGCACGCGGCTTGTTGTGCAGGCGGCTCAAATTCCAGGCGGCTATGCGGTGCAGAGCACCAAGGCCGGTGATTACCGCTACACCGGCAGCCCACCGATGCTGCCGATGACGTATTGGAACCAAGCCATGCTGAAGGCGATGATTTTAAACGTGGAAACGGGCCGACATTATCCCGCCATTGTAAGCTCGCCTGGCTGGAACAGCCTGCCTGCGGCCAATGGCGGCACGATTCTGGCGCGGCGTTTTGATGTCACCGGGAAATTACACATGTCGCTTTGGTATGACCAAAATGGTCAATGGTCAGGCTTTGAATTTCATGTGCTGGGCCATGAAGTGTATCAGAAATACCTGAACTGAGCCCCGCCAGGTGTGCCGGGGGCTGATTCAGTTGAAGTTTTCCTCAGGGTGGCGCAGATGCCATAGCCGCTCATGCGCGGCAACCAGGCTTTCTATGCTCTTGCGCCGGTTCGCATCTGGCGGAACGGTGCGGCGGGTGAGCATGGATTCCAGAATGCGCAGCAACTGCTCCGCAATCTCGTAATCGCCTTGGTCGCAGGCGTGGTGGAAGGCAAGTAAAATCTTGTCAGACAAACGGCGGCTGTAGCGCGGCGCACCGGATTGAGGCCGATGGCCGGCGTCGTCGATGTCGTCCTCAGGGTTTGTCAAACCTGCCATATTTGTTTTGGTCCGGTATTAAAAAAGTTGCAAAACTCACGGGAGGCGAAGTGTGGGTTGTTTCTATCCAGTTGTATCAATTTTTATACCGCGCCGCCCCTTCTATCCTTGTCGGTGACTTACTCAATCAACAAAGACATCCCAGTGTCATTTATTAGGAGATATTTGACCGCTGCGCCAGAGGGAATTGAGCTATGATGAAAAATGAAAATGTTAAGAGCTTTTTTGTTATGCCTGATAACGAAATTTTACCTAGCAAGATGGTCAGGCGGGGCTGACCGGCGGGTCGAAGTCGGTAAAGGCATCTTCCCAAGAGCCAGACGTGGCTGCCTTGCTATATTCGGTGGAGCGGTTTTCGAAGAAGTTCGTGTGCTCCACCGCGTTCAGCATTTCGTCCAGCCAGGGCAGAGGGTTCTTTTCCACGTGGAACAGCGCGTTCAGCCCCAGCCCCCCTAAGCGCCGGTCCGCGATGTAGCGGATATAGGTTTTCACCTCCTCGGCCGTCAGGCCCTCGACCGCGCCAAGCTCGAAGGCGAGGTCGATAAACGCGTCTTCATGGTCCACGATGGTGGCGCAGGTGAGATAGATTTCCCTGCGCAATTCCTCCGTCCAGATTTCCGGGTTTTCGGAAATGAAGGTGCGGAACAGCTTGGTGATGCTCTCGCAATGCAGTGATTCATCACGCACAGACCAGGTGATGATCTGGCCCATGCCCTTCATTTTGTTGAAGCGCGGGAAGTTTAGCAGAATTGCGAAGGAGGCAAAAAGCTGAAGCCCTTCCGTAAAGGCCCCGAAAGCGGCAAGAGTTTTGGCGATCTCATGCTTGTTCTCCATCGAGAAGCTGTGCATGTAATCGTATTTATCCTTCA
>JAKBCD010000082.1 GCA_021808205.1 Pseudomonadota bacterium
GAGTATGTCACCGGCCCGCGGATCATCACGCCGGAGACCAAGGCCGAGATGAAGAAGGTGCTGGAAGATATTCAGACCGGCCGCTTCACCCGCGACTGGATGCTGGAGAACAAGGTGCACCAAGCCAGCTTCAAGGCCGTGCGCGCCCGCAACGCCGCCCACCCGATTGAGGAAGTGGGCGCCAAGCTGCGCGGCATGATGCCCTGGATCTCCAAGGGCGCGCTGGTTGACAAGGCGAAGAACTAATTACGGTTCATCTGATCAAACTGGCGGTGGGGGCGAAGGATGTTTCGCACCTCGCGGCCTGGCAGAAACAAAGGGCGGCAGAGATGCCGCCCTTGCGTCATTTTACCCGCAATTTTCCCAAGCGCGCGGCGGAGCTGACTGATGGCGGCTCGCTCTATTGGGTGGTGGGGGGCGTCATTCTGGTGCGCCAGCGCATTCTGGAGGTACGGCAGGACCAGGAGCCGGACGGCACCCCCTGCACCGCCCTGGTGCTGGACCCGCAGCTGGTGCGGGTGGAAGGCCGCGCGATGCGGGCGTTTCAGGGCTGGCGTTACCTGGCTCCGCAGGACGCGCCGGCGGATCTGGGCGCGATGGGCGAGGGTGCCGAAGACATGCCCGATTCCCTGCGCCGGGAGCTGGCGGCACTGGGCTTGCTCTGACGGATTTTGCGTCCCGCGCCGCTCATGCTAGGTGCGCCTCCAACATAGGAGATACGATTCATGGCGGTGAACGCCTTCATCTTCCCTGGGCAGGGCAGCCAGGCTGTGGGCATGGGGCGCGACCTGGCCGCATCTTTCGCGGCGGCGCGGCGGACGTTCGAGGAAGTGGACGAGGTTCTGAAGCAGAAACTCTCGAAGCTGATGTTCGAGGGCCCGGCGGAAGAACTGACCCTGACCGAAAACGCCCAGCCCGCGCTGATGGCGGTCTCGCTGGCCGTGCTGCGGGTGCTGCAGGTGGAGGGCGGGCTGAACCTGAAGGAAAAAATTACCCTGGCGGCCGGGCACAGCCTGGGTGAATACAGCGCCCTGGCGGCGGTGGAGGCATTTTCCATCGCCGATACCGCCCGGCTGTTGAAGCTGCGCGGCCAGGCCATGCAGAAGGCCGTCGCCCCCGGCTTGGGCGCCATGGCGGCCCTGCTGGGTGTGGAGCTGGAGCTGGCCCGCGAGATTTGTGCCGAGGCCGAGGCTGCCCCCACCGGGCGGGAGACGATTTCCTGCGCGAATGACAATGGCGGCGGCCAGGTGGTGATTTCCGGCCACAAGGCAGCGGTGGAACGCGCGATTGAGATTGCCAAGGGCAAGGGAATCAAGCGCGCCATGCTGCTGCCGGTTTCCGCCCCGTTCCATTGCGCGCTGATGGCCCCGGCGGCGGACGCCATGGCCGAAGCCTTCGCCACCACCCCTCCGCGCGCGCCGATTCTGCCCATTATCGCCAACGTAACCGCGACCAAGGTGACGGAGCCGGCGGAGATTCGCGATCTGCTCGTGCAGCAGGTGACCGCCACCGTGCGCTGGCGCGAAAGTGTGGAGGAGATGACAAGGCTGGGCGTGACGAATTTCTACGAGCTCGGCTCCGGCAAGGTGCTCTCCGGCCTGGTAAAGCGCATCGCACCGGATGCCACGGCTACCTCCGTGGGCAGCCCCGCCGATATCGAAGCTGTGGTGAAGGTTCTGTAAATGTTTGATTTGACTGGAAAAACAGCTCTCATTACCGGCGCCTCCGGCGGCATTGGCGCGGAGATTGCCCGCGCGCTGCACGCCCAGGGCGCGGTTGTGGGGCTTTCCGGCACAAGGCGTGAGGCGCTGGAAGCGCTGGCCGCCAAGCTGGGCGAGCGCGTGCATGTGCTGCCCGCCGACCTTTCCCAGGCCGAGGAAGCCGCCAGGCTGATCGCCGATGCCGAGGCCGCCATGGGCAAGGTGGATATTCTGGTGAACAATGCCGGGCTGACCAAAGATGGCCTCGCCATGCGCATGAGCGACGCGGATTGGGAGCGCGTGATCAATGTGGATCTCGCGGCGCCCTTCCGCCTGATTCGCGCAGCACTGAAGACCATGCTTCGCCGCCGTGCCGGGCGCATCATCAACATCGGCTCCATTGTGGGCACCACCGGCAACCCTGGCCAGGCGAATTACTGCGCGGCCAAGGCCGGGCTCATCGGGCTCAGCAAATCCCTGGCGCAGGAAGTGGCCTCGCGGGGCATAACGGTGAATGTGGTGGCGCCAGGCTTTGTGGAAACACCAATGACCGACGTACTGCCCGAAGCGCAGCGCGCCGAGCTGGCGGGCAAAATTCCGCTGGGACGCCTCGGCGCGCCCCGGGATATTGCCGCGGCAGTGGCGTATCTGGCCTCGGAAGAGGCCGGCTGGGTGACCGGCGCCACCCTGCATGTGAATGGCGGCATGGCAATGGCCTGACCCCCCGCTTGGCGGCGTGGGAAAAACCATGCTAAGCGCCGCGAAGTCTGACGTATTAACAGTTCTGACCCGGTCAGCCCCGCAAGGCTTTTCCGGGTTGTAAGCAAACCAGCAGGAAAGTGACATTCGATGAGCGAAATCGCCGACAAGGTTAAGAAGATTGTTGTCGAGCATCTTGGCGTGGACGAAGCCAAGGTGACCCCGGAGGCCTCCTTCATCGACGATCTGGGCGCTGACTCGCTGGACACCGTGGAACTGGTGATGGCGTTCGAGGAAGCCTTCGGCGTGGAAATCCCCGAGGATGCGGCCGAGAAGATCACCACCGTGAAGGATGCGATCGACTATATCGAGAAGCAGAAGGCCGAATAAAGCCGCTTCAGCCACGATCCAAGATCCGTCCAAGGAGTCCACATGCGCCGTGTTGTCGTTACAGGTATGGGAATTGCCTGCCCGCTTGGGGTGGGGGTTGAACATGTCTGGAAAAGGCTGATTAACGGAGAATCCGGGATTACAGCCATTCAATCCTTCGACACCACGGAGCTTTCCGCGAAAATCGCCGGGCAGGTCCCGGCGGGTGTGGCCGCTGAGGGTGGACTGGATCTGGCGGAGTGGATTGCGGTTAAAGAGCTTAAGAAGATGGACCGTTTCATCCATCTTGGCATGGTGGCGGCGGCCCAGGCGCTGGCCGACTCCGGCTATGTGCCCGAAACAGAGGAAGAGAAATGCGCCGCCGGGGTGATGATCGGCTCCGGCATTGGCGGCCTGCAGACCATCTATGAAACCTCCATCATGGTGCATGAGGGCCGCGCCAAACGCGTTTCCCCCTTCTTTATTCCCGCCGCGCTGATCAACCTGATCTCCGGCCAGGTTTCCATTAAATACGGCCTCAAGGGCCCCAACCACTCCGCCGTAACGGCCTGCGCCACCGGCGTGCACGCCATTGGCGACGCCGCACGGCTGATCGCCTATGGCGATGCGGATGTAATGGTGGCCGGCGGCGCCGAAGCAGCGGTGAACCCGCTCGGCATTGCCGGGTTCTGCGCCTCGCGCGCGCTTTCCACCGCGTTTAACGACCGGCCGACCGAAGGCTCCCGCCCCTGGGACAAGGACCGCGACGGTTTTGTGATGGGCGAAGGCTCCGGCGTGGTGGTGCTGGAGGACTATGAGCACGCGAAGAAGCGCGGCGCGAAGATTTATGCCGAGGTTGGCGGTTACGGCCTCTCCGGTGATGCGCACCACATTACCGCGCCTGCCGAGCACCATGACGGCGCCTTCCGCGCCATGAAGGCCGCCTTCAAGAATGGCGGACTTTCGCCTGAGGATGTGGATTATATCAACGCCCATGGCACCTCCACCCCGATGGGGGATGATCTGGAGCTTGAAGCGGTTGAGAACATGTTTGGCGAACATGGCAGAAAGGTCGCCATGTCTTCCACCAAATCGGCCATCGGGCATCTGCTGGGCGCGGCGGGGGCGGTGGAGACGATTTTCTCCATCCTCGCGATCCGCGACAACGTGGCCCCGCCGACGCTGAACCTGCACGAGCCTAGCCGGGAATCGGTGGTGAACCGGGTGCCGCTGGTGGCGCAGGAACGCAAGATCAACGTGGCGCTCTCCAACTCCTTCGGGTTTGGCGGCACCAACGCCTCCATTCTGTTCAAGCGGGCTGCCTGATCCGTTTTGCGGTGGCGCGGCCGGATTTTCCTGGTTCTGCTGGCTCTGCTGGCGCTGGCGCGCGCAGGGCGGCTGGCGGTTGAACAAACCTATGACGGGCCAGGTGCCGGTAAAACTAATGTTACGGTTGTAATCCCGCCGGGGAGTAGCACCGGCGTGGCGGGCACGCTGGCAACAGCTGGGGTAATTCAGTTTCCGCTCGCCTTGCGCGCCGCCGCCTGGTTTACGCGCAAGGATGGCCCGTTGCGGGCCGGGGAATATCTGTTTCCCGCCCATGCCAGCCTGCATCAGATTCTGAATATTCTGCGCCACGGCGCCGAGGTGCAGCATCAGGCCACAATCCCCGAGGGGCTGACCGGCCAGCAAATTGCCGCGATCATCAAGGCGCTGCCGGTGGCCACGGGGTCAATTCACCCCCCGGCCAATGGCAGTGTGCTGCCGCAGACCTATGATTACGTCTGGGGTGCCAGCCGGGCCACAATTCTGGCCCGGGCGCAGGCGGCCATGCGAGCGCTGCTGGCGAAGGACTGGGCCGGACGCGCGGATGGCCTGCCCCTGGCAAGCCCGCGGCAGGCGGTTATTCTGGCATCCATTGTGCAGCAGGAAACCCCGCTGAACGGTGACATGCCCCTGATTGCCGCCGTGTATGAAAACCGGCTTGATGCGGGGATGAAGCTGCAAGCCGACCCGACGGTGATTTTCGCCGTGAGCGGGGGACGCCAATCTGGCGGCATAAGCATCACCAGGGCGGATCTTGCGCTTGATTCACCCTACAACACCTATGTCGTCAACGGGCTGCCGCCGGGGCCGATCTGCTCACCCGGTGCCGCGGCATTGGCGGCGGTGCTGCACCCGGCACAGACGGACGCGTTATATTTCGTGGCGGCGGATAATGGCACGCACCAATCCGTGTTCGCGCATTCCTTCAAGGAGCAGCTGAAGAATATTCAGCATCTCCGGGGGCAACAATAACCAGGGCTGGTTAGGCGGCTTTTAGCTTTTGGGGCCGAAGCCGAGGAAGCCAGCCTGCAGGTTGGGCGTGCCGGTGCCACCTGCCGGCATGGGTGCACGCGGGGCGGGGCGGGCCGCGGCGGGAAGAACCGCAGGAGCCTTGTTCTGTACCGGGCTGGCTGGCGGCGTTTTATTCAGCGTCCATGGTTTGCCCATGACACCGCTCAGCCCTTGGGAGGCAAACTCATTACGGGTGCCAAGCAGCAGAAAGGTGATGTTGTTGCGGTTCAGCGCGATGGAAAGGTCGAGCGGGGTTTCGCCGAACTGATCCTTGGCGGTGAGATCCGCACCACGGCTGATCGCGTCCTGCGCGGAGGCGTAATCGTTATTGTTGATGGCGGTGAACAATTCCTGATTCGGATCCCCGCTCCCGGATTTCTGAATTTGTGGGCCAGTCGCCAGGGGCGCAACGTTGCCAATGCCCGGCAGCCCGGCTGGGGCGATATCAGGCGTGTGGGCCTTGACCTGAGGTGCAGGCGCGCCGCCGACGCCGCCCATGCTCATGCCAGAGCCTGCCTCTCCGTCGAGCGTCTGAGCATAGGCCGCAGGCGCGGCGGCACCAAGAACCAGACCCAGCGCCAGGGAAAGAGCATGTTTCATGGGCCATGCTCTACCCCATGCGCGCAGGCCCGTCTATGCGCTGTGCAGGGCGGTTTATGCCCTGCCCTTGCTTTTTGCCGCCGCGAGCTCGGCCTGAAGCCGTTCAATCTCCGCGCGGAGGTTGAGAATCTCTTCCTGGTAATCGTGCGCGCTGTCCTGCCCGGAGTGGGCTTCGGCGCCCTCGCGGTAGAAGGGCGTGAACAGGTTCATCGCGCGCTCCATCATCTGCATGTTTTTGCGGCCCATATCTTCCATGCCCGGGGGAATAAAGGGACCAAAGGTCTTGCTCACGGTCTCGCGCATGGCCTGCTGCTGCTGCAGAAAACTGGCCATGGCCTGGTCGAGATATTTCGGTATCAGGCTGGGCATGTCGGTGCCATACATGCCAATGAGCTGGCGCAGAAAATTGGTTGGCAGCAGGGCCGCGCCCTTGCCTTCTTCCTCAACGATGATCTGGGTCAGCACGCTGCGGGTGATGTCCTCGCCGTTCTTGGCGTCATAAACCACGAAATCACGGTTTTTGCGGACCATCTCCGCCAGATTGTCGAGCGTGATGTAGCTTGACGTTTCGGTATTATAGAGGCGGCGATTGGCGTATTTTTTGACGATGACGGGCGGTGGGCTGGGTTTGACCGTTTCACTCATGGATTTTTCTTTCATCCCGGTTCGGTGGCGAACGCAGGCGCTACGCTCGCCCCGCCATAGAAACACGAAATTTGTGCGCTGCACAGTGCGCGCATAGGTTGTGGCGGTTTGGGCCCTGGCGGGTTAGGAAGGGCAGGCAAGGCGGCAGGGATTGCATGGCGCATGGACGAGAATTGGGCCAAGGATTTCGTGGCCGTATGGCAGAGCGAGCTGACCGCGATGGCGGCAGACCGGGAGCTGCGCGAAAACTGGGCCGCGATGCTGAGCCTGTGGGCGCAGGCGGCCAGCGCCGCCGCGGCGTTGCTGCCGCATGACGCCCCGCCCCGAGGCCCCGGCACCGTTGAGCCGCCGCGGCCCGCGCCCGCTGCTGCTGCATCTGGCCCTGGCGTGGATGAGATCAAGCGGCTCAGCCGCCGCGTCGCTGAACTTGAGCAGCGCCTGGCAGAGCTTATTGAACAGCGGGACAGAACCGGACCTGACGGCGCTGTATGAGGCGCTGCAGCTTCAGGACCGGGCGCTGATCGCGGGGATCGCCGCCTACCGCCAGGATGGCTATGTGCGCGCGATGCGCGAGTCGCCTTCCATCTGGGAGGAAGGCGAAAGCCGGATGCTGGATTATGGCGGAAGCGGCCCACCGGTGCTGTTTGTGCCGAGTCTGGTCAACCGCGCCTATATTCTGGATTTGATGGAAGGCGGCTCGATGCTGCGCTGGCTGAGCGCGCAGGGGCTGCACCCTTACCTGCTGGACTGGGGCTGGCCCAGCGCGGTGGAGCGGCGGTTTTCGTTGACCGATTACATTGCAGGACGGCTGGAGCGCGCCCTGGCGGCCCTGCCCGGCCCGGTGATTCTGGCGGGCTACTGCATGGGCGGGCTGCTGGC
>JAKBCD010000083.1 GCA_021808205.1 Pseudomonadota bacterium
CGACACCGCCGCCGGGCACAATGCCTTCCTCAACCGCGGCGCGGGTGGCGTGCAGCGCGTCGTCAACGCGGTCCTTACGCTCCTTCACCTCAACCTCGGAAGCGCCGCCGACGCGGATCACGGCAACGCCGCCAGCCAGCTTCGCCAGGCGTTCCTGCAGCTTCTCGCGGTCGTAGTCCGAGGTGGTCTCCTCGATCTGCGCGCGGATCTGGTTAACGCGGCCGGTGATGTCGTCCTTGCCGCCCACACCTTCAATGATGGTGGTGTTCTCTTTCTCGATCAGCACCTTCTTCGCGCGGCCCAGCATGTTCAGGGTCACGGTTTCCAGCTTGATGCCGAGGTCTTCGGAGATCACCTGACCACCGGTCAGGATCGCGATGTCTTCCAGCATGGCCTTGCGGCGGTCACCGAAGCCAGGGGCCTTCACGGCGGCGATCTTCAGGCCGCCACGCAGCTTGTTCACCACCAGGGTTGCCAGGGCTTCGCCCTCAACGTCCTCGGCGATGATCAGCAGCGGCTTGCCGGACTGCACAACGGATTCCAGCAGCGGCAGCATCGGCTGAAGCTGGGAGAGCTTCTTCTCGAAGATGAGGATGTACGGGTTGTCGAGGTCCGCGATCATCTTCTCCGGGTTGGTGATGAAATACGGAGAGACATAGCCGCGGTCGAACTGCATACCCTCGACGACATCGAGCTCGGTCTGGATGCCCTTGGCTTCCTCAACCGTGATGACGCCTTCATTGCCGACCTTCTGCATGGCCTGGGAGATCATCTCGCCGATCTCGGTCTCGCCATTGGCGGAGATGGTGCCAACTTGGGCGGTTTCGGCCGGATTGGTGATCTTCTTGGAGCGGGTCTTCAGCTCTTCGACGACGGCGGCAACCGCCTTGTCGATGCCGCGGCGCAAATCCATCGGGTTGAGGCCAGCGGCCACGGCCTTTACACCTTCGCGCACGATGGCCTGGGCCAGCACGGTCGCGGTGGTGGTGCCGTCACCGGCCAGGTCGTTGGTCTTGGAGGCGACTTCGCGGATCAGCTGCGCGCCGAGATTCTCGAACTTGTCAGACAGCTCGATTTCCTTGGCGACGGTGACACCGTCCTTGGTGATGCGCGGGGCGCCGAAGCTCTTCTCGATGACGACATTGCGGCCCTTGGGGCCCAGCGTCACCTTAACGGCATTGGCGAGGGTGTCGACGCCGCGCAGCATACGGTCGCGCGCGTCTGAACCAAAACGTACGTCTTTGGCAGCCATGATATTAGCTCCTTATGAATGAGCGTCCTGATGACGGAGCGGCATCGCCGCGCAGTCTGAATCAGGCCGCGTTAAATTAAGCGGCGATGATGCCCAGAATGTCGGATTCTTTCATGATCAGCAGGTCTTCCCCGTTGATCTTGACCTCGGTGCCGGACCATTTGCCGAACAACACGCGGTCACCAGCCTTCACGTCCAGCGCCACGATCGCGCCGGCCTCGTTGCGCGCGCCGGAACCAGCGGCCACAACTTCACCTTCCTGCGGCTTTTCCTTGGCGGTGTCGGGGATGATGATGCCACCCGCGGTCTTTTCTTCGGCGGTAATGCGGCGCACGACGACACGGTCGTGCAGGGGGCGGAAATTCGCCATATGATCGCTCCTAAACATTATGTCTTAAAAGCTTCCCAGCCTGTCCGGCCCAATCTGCGGCACCGCGGCTGTTAGCACTCCCGTTTCAAGAGTGCCAACGGTTTAGCCTGGTCAATGCGGGTGAGTCAAGAAAACCCGGCACTCGCAACCTGAGAGTGCCAAAGCTCTGTATGTGCTTTTAATGCGGCAGCTCCACCAGCCGAAACAGCCCCAGCGGCTTCATGTTCTGCACCTTGGCAACGGCCAAATCCGCGCGGCTGAACATGTGTTCAAGCCGGAAATCTGGGTGCCAGCCCAGCGGGCCGGAGGCGCCGGCCATGGCGCGTTCAATCCACCAGATCGGGCCGCTTTCCCGCGCGAAATGGTTCACGAACAGAATTTTGCCGCCTGGCTTCACCACCCGGCGCAGCTCTTTCACCAGGGCGTGCGGGTCTGGCACCACGGAGGCCACGAACATCGCCACGGCGACATCGAAGCTGCCGGTTTCAAAGCTGGTGGCCTGAGCGTCCATCTCTTCCAGCGCTTCCACATGGCGTAGCCCCATTTCGGCTACCCGGTTGCGGGCGAGGGAGAGCATGGCGCGGGAAAGGTCGATACCGGTGATGCGTTTGCTGGGGTTGTAATGCGGTAAAGCAAGGCCGGTGCCCACCCCCACCTCCAGCACTTTCGTGCCCGGCGTAGCATTAACCGCCGCCACGGCGGCATGGCGGGCGGTGCTTGAAATCACGCCAAACCAGCTATCGTATGATTTCGCGTAGCGCGAATAGGTGGCGCGAATGGTATCCGCGTCTAATTTCGCGCGCGGTCCGGTCAGAGTCGCGCTGGAGACATCTTGCATCCTGTAGTCCTTGGCGTCCGTACAAAAAACTTAAAGACTTTTGCGCGTAATGGGCCGCCGCTGCAATGGGCTTTGCGACTTTTTAACGGGAGAGCGCATTTTTGACGATATCGGGGGTGAGAATCTGTGGCAGAATCACCGGCGCGGCGTTGGGTGGATAATAGAGATAAAGCGGCACCCCGGCGCGGTGGTTGGCGGCCAGAAATGCTGTGATGGCGGGGTCACGGTTTGTCCAGTCGCCCACCAGAACCGCGACGTTTCTAGCCTTGAACAGGGCTTGCACCGGGGCGGTGGCTAGGGTGTCGCGCTCATTCACCTGGCAGGTGATGCACCAGGCGGCGGTGAGGTCGATGAACACAGGCCGCCCGGCGGCGCGCAAGCTGGCCAGTGCCGCCGCACGATAGGGCTGCGCGCCCGGCAGAGTGAGGGCAGCGCCAGCGGGTGCGGTGTGGAACAACGGCAGCAGCAGCAGCACCAGCACCGCGAAAACCGGCCGACGCGGCAAGGCAAAGCTCAGCGCAAGCGCACCCAGAAGCAGCAACGCCAGCCCCGGCGCGCCAGCCTGCCGGAACAGCACCCAGCCCAGCCAGAAGAAGGTTGCGAACATCGGCAGGCTAAGAATTTTCTGCGCCACCGCCATCCATTTGCCGGGGCGCGGCAGGGCAGCGGCCAGATGTGGAGCCGCCGCCAGCAGCAGAATGGGCAAGGCCAGCCCCAGCCCCAGCGCCAGAAACAACCCCATGGCGGCCAAAGCAGGCAAGGTCAGCGCGGCGGCGATGGCCGCGCCCATGAACGGCGCCGTGCAGGGTGTGGTCACCAGCACCGCCAGCAGCCCGGTGAAAAAACTATGCTGGGCCGGAATCCGCCCGATGAATCCCGGCATGGAAAGATGAAACAGCCCCGCCAGGCTCAACCCCGCCGCCAGAATCACCCAGGCGGCAAGGGCTACGAAAATGGGCGACTGGAACTGGAAACCCCAGAACGCGGCCACGCCCGCCGCCCGCAAGCCCAGCAGCACGGCCCCCAGAGCGGTCATGGAAACCAGCACGCCCGCCGTGTAGCCCAGCGCCTCGCGCCTGATATGCCCATGCGCCGCGCCACCCATCCGGGCAAAGGCCACGGCCTTCATCGCCAGCACCGGAAATACGCAGGGCATCAGGTTTAGAATCAGCCCGCCCGCCAGCGCCAACAGCCACCAGGGCGCGTGGGTTGCGGGCGGTAAAGGCGTTGCCGTCAGGCTCAACGCCTGCATCTGGCCGCTTGGGTCGGTGAGCTCCACCACGCCGGAAAGCGCAGCGGGTGCTGGCCCGGTCAGCTTCAGATGCAACTGCACGCCATCGGCGCTGAAGGAGAGCGGTTGCGGCGCGTTGTTTACCAGCACTGTGGCGGAATCCGGAAAGAACCGGGCGGATTTCACCTGCGTGGCGGTGACCCCGGTCAGGCTCAGCGTGCCATCTGGTGCCAGATGCGCCGCATAGGGGGAGGGCATAATGGCGGGACCAACAGGAAACAGCCCGGCTTCAGCCGAGGCCCCACCGTTTAGGCTCAAGGTGAAGGCCGCATGTTCAGGTATGCAGATATCCGAACAGACCAGCCAGCGCGCCTGCAAGGTTAGGCTGTTGCCCATGTTTCTGGCGGTGAACGGCAAAACAACATGGCCAGAAAGCACATAAGCCCCCACGCCGCCTTGGGAGAAAAACGTCGGCGGCGGGAAGGAGATGGGACCAAGCGTAATTGGTGCCGCCGCGTTCACCTCCGGTGGCAGCCCGGCATCGCCGGGGTTTTTCCAGTAAATATGCCAGCCGGGCTTGAGGCTGAAGTCCAGGGCCAGCTTCACTGTGCCATTCTGTGCTTGGTTTGTGGCCGAGATCAGCCGAACCTCATCCTGCGGTGAGGTGAAGGGCGCGCTGGCGGCGGCCAGCGCCAGCCGGGGGAGAAGCAGCAGGAAGCACAGGAACAGAAACCGCATTGGCTGAAATATCGCATGAAAGCGGCGGCTCTGATACCAGGGCGCGGCATGATTGATCTTCCTGTTACCGAAGCCCTGCCGGAATTGCTGCGTGCCTTGAAGCCAGAAGGCGGCAACGCCGTGCTGGTGGCCCCGCCGGGTGCGGGAAAAACCACTTTGGTGCCGCTGGCAGCCCTTGAAGCTGGCTTGGGCAAAATTCTGCTGCTGGAACCGCGCCGCCTGGCCGCGCGCGCCGCCGCCATGCGCATGGCCGAGCTTTTGGGTGAGGTGGCGGGCGAGCGCGTGGGCTTTCGCACCCGGCTGGAGAGTGCCGTGGGGCCAAAAACCCAGATCGAGGTGATCACCGAGGGGCTGTTGACCTCCCGCCTGCTCTCCGACCCTGGGCTCTCCGGCGTTTCTTTGGTGATTTTCGACGAAATTCATGAGCGTAGCCTGGAGGCGGACCTCGCTTTGGCCCTGGTGCGGGATTTGCAACGCAGCCTGCGGCCGGAGCTGCGAATCCTCGCCATGTCCGCCACCGCCGAGGCAGAGAAATTCGCGGGCTTGCTGGGCGCGCCCATCATCACCAGCGAAGGCAAGATGTTCCCCGTGGAGGTGAAGCACGCGAAACGCGACCTTATGTCCCCGCGTGATTTGCCGGAGGCGGCGGCGAAGGCTGTGCGGGAGGCGCTGGTGGAGCATCCTGGCGATATTCTCGTCTTTTTGCCCGGCATGGCCGAAATTCGGCGTACTGAGCAAGCGCTGGACCGCTGCCCGGCTTTGGTGCTGCCACTGCATGGCGACCTCTCCCGCGAGGCGCAGGACAAAGCCTTGCGCGAACACGCTGAGCGCCGGGTGGTGCTTTCCACCTCCATCGCGGAAACTTCGCTCACCGTGCCGGGGGTGCGGATTGTGATTGATGGCGGGTATCGCCGTGCCCCGGTGCTGGACATTTCCTCGGGTCTCACCCGCCTTACCACGCAGCGCATTTCCCGTGCCGCCGCCACGCAGCGTGCCGGGCGCGCCGGGCGGTTGGGGCCGGGTGTGGCGATCAGGCTGTGGTCCGAAGCACTACATCGCGGCCTGCCGCCATTCGACCGGCCGGAGATTTTCGCCGCCGAGCTTTCCGGCCTGGCCTTGGCTTGTGCTGCCTGGGGCGAAGCGCCGGGTGATTTGCCCTTTCCAGACGCCCCACCCGAAGGTGCGCTGAAAGCCGCCGCTTCACTGCTCACCAGCCTGGGCGCGCTGGAGGAAACCGGCAAAATCACGCCTTTGGGCCGGGAGATGGCCCGGCTGCGGGCCGAACCGCGCCTGGCCGCGATGATGCTGGCGGCACCAGACAAACCCACCCGCGCCTTGGCGGCTGACATCGCCGCGATTTTGGAGGAGCGGGATTTTCTGCCCCAAACCGCCTCGGCGGATTTGGTGCTGCGGCTGGAAGCCCTGGCCGGAAGGGGCGAGGGGGACAGGGCGATTCTCTCCCGCGTACGCCACGCCGCCAAACTCTACCGCAACCGGCTGGGGGTTGGGGCCATGCCGGGGTTCGGCCCGCCCGGCCCCATTGTGGCGGCAGGGTTTCCGGACAGGATCGGCCAGGCGCGCGGGGAGGCAGGGTCTTACCGGCTAGCCGGTGGTGGCTCCGGCAATCTTCCAGCGTCAGACCCTCTGGCGCGGGCGCGGCTTATCGCCGTGGCCTCGCTGGATGGCAAAGGCTCCAAAATCCGCCTGGCGGCGGCGTTGGATGCGGAGGCTTTGCCGGATTTTCTGCAAGCCCGCTGCAAAACCACCCGCGAAACAGGTTTTGACCCCGTGAACGGTGCTGTCTCCGTCCGCGAGCGGGTGCGGTTGGGGAACCTGGTGCTTAGCGACCGTTCCGCCCCGCCAGCACCGGAGGAAATTCAGGCGGCTTTGGCGCAGGCGCTTTCTACAAGGCTAGAACAACTGGACTGGACTGAAGCGGCGGAAAATTTTTGCGCTCGCGTGGCGGTGATGCGCGGTGTGGACGAGACTTACCCTGATCTCTCCCGCGCCGCTTTGGCGGCCAGCGTGCAGATTTGGTTGGCACCATATCTCGCGGGCATGACTAATCTGCGCGAGGCGAAAAGCCTGGACATGTACCAGCTTCTCCGCGCCCAGCTAACGCACGAGCAAGCCGCGCGGCTGGACAGGGAATTGCCCGCTGAGTTGAACCTGAAAGGCGGGCGGGTGAGGGTGGATTATTCAGGCCCGGTGCCGGTGGCCTCCGCCCGCGCACGGGTTTTTTACGGAACAGACGCCACGCCGATGCTCGCGGGGGGCAAAATTCCGCTGCAATTGGCGCTGCTCTCCCCGGCGCAGCGGCCTATCGCCATCACGGCGGATTTGGCCGGATTTTGGCGCGGCGGCTGGGCGGACGCGCGGCGGGACATGCGGGGGCGTTACCCGAAACATGACTGGCCGGAGGAGCCTTGGAAATAAAGGGGGTAGCGGGAATCGAATAGTTTGTATTAACTTGTTGAAATATATATATTTTAATGAATTCGATTTTAAGCGAAGCCCCTAAAAAGGCCCTGATTCTCTATCGCTAAATTTAGATTCCTTTTTTGTCAATACGTTATGCCTTAGATGGATGGCTTAATTCAAGTCCCGTTGTTCCTTGGTTCGACTATAAATGCACCCGTTCCGTCTCTTCCCTCGCCGGCAGATGACGATCTGTTGATTTCCACTGAGATCTGACCCGGGATTTTCATCGAGAATTGACCCGGGTTGAAGGTATGTCCCGCGTTGCGCGAGACGGTCAAGCTGCTGTGGATTTGTCCTTTCTGGTTTTGGGTTTGGC